>JALSMC010000267.1 GCA_026987995.1 Sulfurimonas sp.
GAACAAGAAGAGACTGAGTTGTTGCGTGAGAGCTTACAAAGCAAAACAGACAAAGAAGAGACAGCTCAACTAGAGCAAGAACTTACAAATACACTCAATGCAAAAGCAGACAAAACAGAGTTAGAACAAGTGGCAAATGAGTTACAAGCAAGCATTGAGACAAAAGCAGAACAAGAAGAGACTGAGTTGTTGCGTGAGAGCTTACAAAGCAAAACAGACAAAGAAGAGACAGCTCAACTAGAGCAAGAACTTACAAATACACTCAATGCAAAAGCAGACAAAACAGAGTTAGAACTTTACTTACAAACAGTTGGTTATGCAAAAGAATATATGAAAATATCACAAAGAAATATGCAAAATCTTATTGATGAAGCAAAAAAAAGATTGCCAAACAAAATGTTTGATCAAAAAGAGATTTTACAAATTACAGAAGAAGAAAAACATAAGTTTGACTCTTTTTATGTTGCCTTTGAAGACAAGTTTAGAGGCAGTAGAAAAGAGATAAAAGAGCGTGTTAAAGTTTACCTTCCTTACTTAGAAAAACTTCCGTTTGAAAAAGATGAGGTACAAGCCTTAGATGTAGGTTGCGGTAGAGGTGAATGGCTTGAACTTTTGCAAGAAAATAACTACAAAGCACAAGGCATTGATTTAAACGCTCAGATGGTAGCTAAGTCAAATGAACTAGGTTTAGATGTAAAAGAGATGGATGTCATAGAATATCTAAGCTCACTTGAAGATAATTCTTTACATGTAATCACAGGTTTTCATATCATAGAGCATCTTCCTTTTAAAATACTAATGAAGATGTATGAAGAAGCTTATAGAGTACTAAAATCTGGAGGCATGGTGATCTTTGAAACACCTAATCCTGAAAATGTATTTGTGGGAACAAGCAATTTTTATACAGATCCTACACACTTAAATCCCATTCCACCCGTTACATCTAAATTTATATTGACACAGCTAGATTATAAAAATGTGACTATTAAAAGAGTCTCAAATGTCAATATACATTATGATGATCCTAATATTAATCATCTGTTTGCAAGTTCAACAGATTATGCTGTTATAGGATACAAAATATGAGAATATTGATAGATATGCAAGGGGCTCAAAGTGAGAGTCGGTTCCGTGGTATTGGACGATATACAATGTCTTTGGCTTTGGCGATTGCTAGAAATGCTGGAGAGCATGAAATTTGGCTTACTTTGAACTCAGCGTTTCCTGAGAGTGTTGTAGATATACGAGAGGCATTTAAAGGATTGATTCCACAAGAACATATACGAGTCTTTGAAACTCCTCTCCCTGTAAGACAAGAAGAGCCATCAAACAAAGCAAGAGCAGAGATAGCTGAGAGCATACGAGAATACTTTTTAGAGCAGTTAAATCCTGATATCGTGTTGGTAACGAGTCTATTTGAAGGGTATGTTGATGATGCTATAGTATCAGTTGGTCAATTTTCAAACATCAAAACGGCGGTTACAATTCATGATTTTATACCACTAATACAAAGCGATATGTATTTGCAAAATGAAACATACAAAGCTTTTTATATGAATAAACTCAAGCAAATACAAAAAGCTGATCTTTTTTTGTCTGTATCAGAAAGTTCAAAACAAGAAGCAATAGACGTAGTCAAAATAAATGAAACTAAAATTCATGTTGTTAGCAATGCAACAGATAAATCTTATATCCCAATCTCTCTAGCAGAAAACGAGCAAAAAAACTTTCTAAATAAATACCACATCACTAAAAAAACAGTTCTGTATGCTCCAGGTGGCTTTGACACTAGAAAGAACTTTGAAAGGTTAATACAAGCATTTGCACGCTTGCCTAAAAAGTCAAGAGAGCAGTATCAATTAGTCATAGTGAGTAAGATACAAGAAGGCAATAGAACTCACCTAGAGAACATCGCAAAAGATGCAGGTCTTAAAAAAGATGAATTTGTCCTTACAGGCTATGTAAGCGATGATGACTTAAAAAAGTTTTACTCACTATGTGAACTTTTTGTATTTCCTTCACTACATGAAGGTTTTGGTTTGCCAGTACTTGAAGCGATGGCATGTGGTGCAGCAGTCATAGGGTCAAATACCACCAGTGTTCCAGAAGTGATAGGACTAGATAAAGCTCTGTTCGATCCATGCAGCATAGAGTCTATTTCTCAAAAGATGGAAGAAGCGTTAAGTAATGAAGCTTTTAGATTAGAGTTAAAAGAACATGCTTTAGTGCAAACTAAGAAGTTTTCTTGGGATGAGAGTGCGAAGAAAGCTTTAAAGATAATGCAAACACAGCATTCGTCTAGTGCTATCAACAAAAATATTATCCAAGAAATAGCTTCAAAGGTGATTAGTAACAACATAGAATCAGATAGCGAACTTCATCAGATATCTTCTTCTATAGCTAAAAATAGTCATAACTCAAACACGAGACAACTATTATTAGATGTTTCAGAGATTTATCATAACGATGCAGGTACTGGGGTACAAAGAGTTGTAAAGTCTTACCTAAAAGAGTTGATAGAAAACCCTTTAAAAGATTTTATCACACGACCTGTATATGCAAGAAGAGAAGAAAGCTATAGATATACAAATAAATTTTTTGAATCTTCCTCGCAATTTTTTGATGATGAAGAACCTATGGTAGTACAAAGAGGGGACATCTTTTTTGCTTTAGATATGCAACATCATGTGCAATTAGCTCATGAACAAACTTATTTGCAGATGATACAACTTGGAGTTAATGTTTATTTTTTATTGTATGACTTATTACCAATACAATTAGCTGAATATTTTAAAAATGATGAACACAAAAATTTACATATTGATTTACTAAAGCTTATGTCGAAAACTAATGGGATTGTTAGTATTTCAGATACAACAAGAGTAGCTTTTAATGACTGGGTAAAGGAAAATAAAATATCTTTAAGTAAGCATTTTTTATCTGAGTATGTACATATTGGTGCTGATATGAGAAGTTCTTTAGCTTTAAAGGAATTTTCTGAGCAAGATAGAAAGTACCTTCAAAACTTTAAGTCAAAAATAACTTTTTTAGCTGTTGGGACGATAGAACCTCGTAAAGCACAAGAACAAATATTGTCAGCATTTGAACTTTTATGGAAGAAAGACTTAGACATCAACCTTGTCATAGTTGGTAGAATCGGTTGGAAGATGGAGAGCTTTTTAGATAAGTTGAAAAATCACAGAGAGCTAAATAATAGGCTATTTTATTTTGATGGAATAAGTGATGAGTATTTAGAACAAATATATAAACACAGCTCTTGCCTTATTGCGGCAAGTATTAACGAAGGATTCGGACTTCCTCTTATAGAAGCTGCACATTATAAGTTACCTGTAATTGCAAGAGATATACCTATCTTTAGAGAAGTTGCTGGAACTGGAGCTTATTATTTTAACAATAGCACTCATCCTAATGCCATAGAAAAGGGTATTGAGGAGTGGCTAACCTTATATGAAGAAAACAAACACCCAAATTCTGAAAATATCAACTATCTATCATGGAGCCAAAGTACAAATAAACTAAAGAATATATTTCTTAATAATCACAAAATAAAACAAATTTTTGTAGATATATCTGAACTTATCCAAAGAGATGCAAGAACAGGTATTCAAAGGGTCGTACGAAATGTATTAAGAGAGCTTTTGATAAACCCTCCAAAAGATTATTTTATTGAACCTGTTTATGCTAAAGAGGGTGGAAATGGTTGTTTTTATGCACGGGAATATATTGCAAAGTTTCTAGGAAAAGATAATTATGCAAAAGATACACCTATAGAATTTAGAGCAGGAGATCTGTTTTTAGGGCTGGATATGTCACCTTCAATACAGATTCAACATAAGCCATATTATCAAGAACTAAAGTTAATGGGTGTAGAGGTTTACTTTATTGTGTATGATATTTTACTATTGCAACATCCCCAATGGTGGCCAAAGGGCACATCCGATGTGTTTGAGAAATGGATGCACAGTATTTCAGAAGTATCAACTGGCTTATTTTGTATTTCACAAGCAGTTGCTGATGAAGTACATGAGTGGATTAAAATGAATAGAGCAGAACAAAATCAGATACCAAAAATAGAAAGTTTTCACCTTGGAGCAGATATTGACAATAGTATTCCCTCTAAAGGCATAGAAGAAAACAGTGAAATAGTTTTAGATGAGATACATAGAAGAACAACTTTCTTGATGGTAGGTACATTAGAGCCTCGAAAAGGCAATATGCAAACATTAGAGGCTTTTGAAAAGCTTTGGAGTGAGAAAATAGATGTTAATCTTGTTATGGTTGGAAAAGAGGGTTGGTTAGTTGAAACACTCATTGCAAAGATTAAAAATCATCCTGAACTAAACAAGAGACTTTTTTGGTTAAATGGTATAAGTGATGAGTATTTAGAAAAGATATATCAAAACTCTACCTGTCTCATAGCGGCAAGTGAAGGAGAAGGATTTGGACTCCCTCTCATAGAAGCAGCACAACACAAGATCCCTATCATCGCAAGAGACATCCCCGTCTTTCGTGAAGTGGCTGGGGAATATGCTTACTATTTTATAAATGACAATAGTCCTGATGTACTTTCCGATACTTTGAAAAAGTGGTTAGAAATGTATAAAGAAAATACTCATCCTAAGTCTAATGAGATGCCTTGGTTAACTTGGGAAGAGAGTACAAGACAATTATTGAGATGCATGGGAATTACACAAAATAACGAAGGAGAAACACACACATGAAAAAAGCAATCATCACAGGAATCACAGGACAAGATGCCGCCTACTTGGCTGAGCTACTTCTGAACAAAGGATATGAGGTTTACGGAACTTACCGAAGGACCTCTTCGGTAAACTTCTGGCGTATCGAAGAGTTTGGGATCGAAAACCATGAGAATCTTCATCTCATAGAATATGACTTGACCGATGCGAGCAACAGCGTACGCATGGTGGCGGATATCAGACCTGACGAAATTTATAATCTTGCAGCACAGAGTTTTGTAGGAGTCTCGTTCGAGCAGCCTTTGGCTACAGCACACATCACAGGGCTGGGATGTGCTCATCTGCTCGAGGCGATCCGCATCGTCGATCCCAAGATTAAGTTTTATCAGGCATCGACTTCTGAAATGTTTGGTGATGTGCAGGAGATCCCGCAAACCGAAAAAACCCCGTTTTGGCCGCGGAGTCCGTATGGTGCTGCAAAGATGTATGCGCACTGGATGGTTGTAAACTACAGAGAATCTTACGATATGTTTGCAACAAGTGGGATATTATTTAATCACGAGTCACCACTCCGTGGATTAGAATTTGTCACAAGAAAGATTACTGATGCGGTGGCGAAGATCTCTCTTGGAAAATTAGATGTTTTAGAACTTGGAAATATGGATACCAAACGAGATTGGGGGTTTGCTAAAGATTACATAGAAGGCATGTACTTAATGCTTCAAGCAGATAAACCAGATACTTATGTTTTAGCTACAAACAGGACTGAAACTGTTCGTGATTTTGTAACCATGGCATTTAAAGCTGTTGGTATGGAACTAGAGTTTAAAGGTAGTGGAGTTAATGAAATAGCCGTAGATAAAAAAACAGGAAAAACTGTAGTTAAAGTTAATCCTAAATTTTTTAGACCAGCAGAGGTTGATTTACTAATAGGAAATCCTAAAAAAGCTAAAGATGAGTTAGGATGGGAACCTAAAACTACTCTTGAAGAGTTGTGCGCTATGATGGTAGAAGCAGATATTAGGAGAAACAAGAGTGGCTTTGTCTTCTAAAAAAAAAGTTCTTATTACTGGTATAAATGGTTTTACTGGAGTTCATTTAGAAAACTATCTTAGCTTACAAGGTTATGAAGTTTATGGTACTGTTGTAGATGTGCCACAAAAAAAGAATCATTTACGATGTGATATTACAAAACTGCAAGAGGTGGAGGATGTTATATCGGCTGTGAAGCCACAATACCTTATTCACACTGCGGCTATCTCTTTTGTTGGAGAAGGTAACGCTTCGCTAATTTATAATGTAAATGTCATAGGAACTGAAAATATTTTGCAAACTTTAGTAAATCAGAATTATAAAGTTGATAAAGTAATTTTAGCAAGTTCTGCAACTATTTATGGTAATCAAAATAAAGAAATGCTTGATGAGTCGATGTGTCCAAAACCTGTTAATCATTATGGAGTGAGTAAATTAGCAATGGAGTGTATTGCTAAAAACTATTTTGACAAACTTAATATTATAATTACAAGACCATTTAATTATACGGGAATTGGTCAAGCTGATTATTTTTTGATACCAAAAATTGTACAGCATTTTAAAGAAAAAAAGCCATTCATAGAACTGGGAAATTTAAATGTTAGTCGAGAATTTAATGATATAGATTTTGTTTGTGAGATTTATCAAAAACTTATGGAAAGTAATGTTACCGCTGAAGTATTTAATCTCTGCTCAAGTAGAGGCGTTAAATTGTTAGATGTTTTAAAAATGATGAAAGAAATTTCTGGGCATAATATGGAAGTTAAAGTTAATCCAGATTTTGTAAGAAAAAATGAAATAAAAAAACTTATAGGCTCTCCAGATAAATTGTTTTCTGCCATAGGAGTTGCAAAACAAAAAAGTTTTAAAGATACACTAAGAGAGATGTATGAAGCATAAAATCGTTATCGATTCTATATCACTTCTCTCTTCATTAACTGGAATAGGTCGCTATACATATGAAATTTCAAAATACATACAAGAGAGTGATGACTTTGAAGCTGAATTTTATTATGGCTATTTCTCAAAAAAAATAATCAACCCTCATTCTCATGCTAAATCAAAAAAGTTTAAATCTATTATTACTTCTAAGCCAATAATAAAGAAAATAGCAAGGAAATTTCTTACTGTATCAAGTGGTTTTTTCTCAAAAAAATATGATTTGTATTTTGAACCAAATTTTATACCAATCGAATCAATAAAAGCAAGAAAAGTGGTTACTGCAGTACACGATTTTTCATTTTTGCATTATAAAAATTTTCATCCTAAAGAGAGAATAGAATATTTTGAGAATACTTTTTTTAAGAATATAAAAAATAGTGATATTATTATAACAGGTTCGAAATTTACAAAAAAAGAGATAATAGAGCATCTTCACTTTAAAGATGATGAAGTAAAAGTTATCTATCATGGAATTAACCATAGATTATTTAAACTATACCATGATTTAGATCTAAGTTTTCAACTTCCTAAAAAATTTATTTTTTCTGCAGGAAGCATAGAACCAAGAAAAAACCTTTTAGGCCTTTTAAATGCATATAATAGTTTAAATGAAGAGATAAAAGAGGAGTATCATCTTGTGTTAGCTGGCTTTAAGGGATGGAATAATATAGAGATTATAAGATTAATAGACTCAAATAGGAGTTATATACATTATTTAGGCTATATAGCTGATGTGGAATTAGCAAAAGTATATAATCTTGCATCACTATTTGTTTATCCATCTTTTTATGAAGGATTTGGATTACCTCCACTTGAGGCTATGGCTTGTGGAACACCTGTAATTACTTCAAATGTTTCATCACTACCAGAAGTTGGTGGAGATGCTGTGGTGTATTGTGATCCTTTTAATGTTGAGGATATTAAAGAAAAGATTGAGATGGTATTATCTGATGAGAAACTTCAACAAGAGATGATACAAAAAGGTCTTAAAAGAGCAAAAGAGTTTACTTGGAAGAAATCTGCACAAGAACATTTGAGAGTTTTTCAAGAGGTACTTAATAGTTGAAAGTAGCTATAGTTCACGATTGGTTAGTAACCAATGCAGGAGCGGAGAAAGTTTTAAAGCAGATAATCGAGATCTATCCTCACGCAGATATTTTTACTCTTGTTGATTTTTTAAGCGATGAACAAAGAGAAGAGATTTTAAAAGAGAAAAAAGCTACAACTTCTTTTATTCAAAAACTTCCATTTACAAAGAGACACTTTAGAAACTATTTACCACTCTTTCCAAAGGCTATTGAGAGTTTGGATGTAAGTGGGTATGATTTAATAATCTCTTCATCTTGGGCAGTAGCTAAGGGAGTAAAAAAAGATAAAGATGCGTTACATGTAAGCTATTGTCACACTCCCATCCGTTATGCTTGGGATCTATACGATGAGTAT
>JALSMC010000268.1 GCA_026987995.1 Sulfurimonas sp.
ATGACAGGTGAGCAACCTGCTTCATTCGCATCATGTAGTGGATGTCATGGTGAAGATGGTAAGGGTCAGTATGGAACGGCTCCAAGTCTTGTAAGCTATGATGTAGACCTTTTACGTAATGTACTAAAGCATGGTAAAAAAGGTATGATTGGTAAAATGCCATCATTCCCATATGTAACTGAAGAAGAAGTTTCAGCTATAGCTGAGTACCTTCAAAAAACAAAATAGTTAAGTTTTTCTCTTCACAGAGAAATTAACTTAATAACCCTCTTACCACTAGGTAAGAGGGCTTTTTGTAGACTTTTTTAAGATCATGAATATGATTTTATATAAGTTTATAAGTTCAGTAAATGCTTTCATGGTATGATTCCAAGAATTAACTGTATTATTAATATAAGGACTATCCGTGATTAAAGATTTTATTGTTTTGACAAAATTTGTTCTCTCCTTTGCAGTGAGCTTATCTGCACTTCTAGCTTACATAATGGCAAAGGGCGAAATAGGGACAGATATGTTTCTCGCAACTTTCGCTGTACTTCTTGTTGCTATGGGAGTTTCAACTCTCAACCAAGTTCAAGAGTACAAAGAAGATGCTTTAATGGAACGTACAAAAAATAGACCCATTGCATCTGGAAAATGGTCACCACGTTCTGGAGTAATTGTAGCAGTTATTTTAATTCTCTCTTCACTTGTTCTAATATATGCTCTCATTGGTATGGTAGGTGTAAACTTATTTCTATTTGCATTTATTTGGTATAACATTGTTTACACTCCCTTAAAAAAGACAAGTGCGTTAGCTGTAGTTCCTGGTGCTATACTTGGTGTTATTCCTCCTGCTATTGGTTGGATAACTGCTGGACATAGTTTAGGTGAAGTAGAATTTTTTGCTTTAGGACTTTTTTACTTTATTTGGCAAGTACCACACTTCTGGTTACTTGTGATGTTGCACTATGGTGATTATGACAATGGCGGTTATCCAACTGCTATGAAGCTTTTTGGTAAAAATACACTTCAGAAGTTAACTTTTGTATGGTTGATCATGACTATACAAACAGGCTACTTTATGGTTACTATTTTTGAACCAGCGAGTTTAGTAATTAACATATTATTGATTATAACTGCACTACTCGCTTTTGCTAGTAGTTTGCAATTACTTTATAATAACTTTGAACTCAAACATGCTCGAAAAGTTTTTGTTCAAATAAATTTTGCATTTTTGGGTTCTATAGTACTTATTAGTATTGATGAGATGTTAAAATTTAATACACTCTCTTGAGAGTATAAGCTCTCTTTTATTTTCTAAACTTTTAGTTTCCTCTGCTATAATCTTTTAAATTTATTTAGATTACAACTTAGGACACTTTATGAAAACCTTCCCCCTTAAAACTATACTCAGTACATTTACCGATAAAAATGGAAATAAATTAACTCTTTTTAATGCTGCACAAGTTGGTGGTTTACATAGTTTCATAATTAAAATTCTTTTTCTCTCACTCCCATTTATTGAATTTTTTGCTATTTTTAATGATTATGTATATAACAAAGTAGGTCTTGTGACTCAAATAGTAGTATATATAGTATTTATGTCAATTATTATGGTGATTATATTCGCTGTGACATATATGACTAGAAGAAGTGTAGTTAAAAAAATTACACCATCATGGAATAAGTATTTTCCTGATATAGATTTAAGTATGGTTTTAGCTGTTGGAATTACTCCTTACAGTGATTTTTTTAAACACTATACTAAATTGGCAAAAGAAGAATTAAGTGAAGATATTTTACACGAAAAACTAAAAAATTTATTTATCCAAATGCAAGAAGAGAACAAAGAGTTACTAATTGCAATAAATAAAGATAACAAAAACATATAGTAATTATAAATTGAGCTTTTAAGGTTATTTGAATTATTTAACTGCTAATATCTAAAATGTAAAGATTTTCCGTAAGCTTAAGTTAAGTTTGATTATCTTTATTTCAATATATAAGGAGATTATATGAATAAGAATGGTCCATTAGAATACGACTATAGTGTTTCTAAGTTGTTTATAATGAATGCACTATTTGTAGGGGCAATTGGTATGCTAGTAGGGGTTATTATAGCATGGCAAATGGCTTATCCAGGATTAAATACTTTTTTGGGAGATGGTTTAGCTGAGTACACAAACTTCAGTCGTCTAAGACCTCTACATACAGATAGTGTTATTTATGGTTTTGTACTAAGTGCTGTTTGGGCTACATGGTATTATGTAGGTCAACGTGTGCTTAAGGTGTCTATGGCGGAGTCAAAGACATTAATGTTAATAGGGAAGTTACACTTTTGGATATACTTTGTTTCTGCTTCATTAATTGTAACATCGTTACTATTAGGTTGGACAACATCTAAAGAGTATGCAGAGTTTGAGTGGCCTATTGATTTAGCTATTACAGTTATTTGGTTACTTTGGGGTGCTAGTATTGCAGGACTTGTTGGTTTTAGACGTGAGAAGAGTTTATATATCTCTATTTGGTACTACATAGCAACATTTCTAGCAATTGCAATGCTCCACTTGTTTAACAACATGGAAATTCCGACAATTCTTGCAACTTCACCAGCTGGTGAGACAATGGTTGGTGCATGGTGGCACTCTGTTTCTATGTATGCAGGAACAAATGATGCACTAGTGCAGTGGTGGTTTGGACATAATGCAGTTGCATTTGTATTTACAACTCCTATTATTGCAATGATTTATTATTTTTTACCAAAAGAGTCAGGTCAAGCTATTTATTCATATAAATTATCTTTACTTTCGTTTTGGGGATTAATGTTTGTTTATTTATGGGCAGGTGGTCACCACCTTCTTTATTCAACTGTTCCAGATTGGATGCAGACTATGGGTTCTGTATTTTCTATTGTACTGATTCTTCCTTCATGGGGTTCAGCGATTAATATGCTATTAACGATGAAAGGTGAGTGGCAACAAGTTGCTTCATCTCCATTAATCAAGTTTATGGTTCTTGGTTCAACTTTTTATATGTTCTCAACATTAGAAGGTCCTATTCAAGCTATTAAATCTGTTAATGCTATTGCTCACTTTACTGACTGGATTGTTGGTCATGTACATGATGGTGTTCTTGGTTGGGTTGGATTTATAGTTATTGCAGCTATTTATCATATGTCTCCTCGTATCTTTAGACGTGAGATTTACTCAAGAAGTCTGATGAATACACAGTTTTGGATTCAAACGTTAGGTGTTGTTTTATACTTCACATCTATGTGGATTGCAGGAATCACTCAAGGTATGATGTGGCGTGCTCACGATGAGTTTGGTAACTTAGCTTACTCATTCATCGATACAGTTACTGTATTGCATCCTTATTATACGATTCGTGCTGTTGGTGGTACTCTGTATCTAATTGGTTTTTTAATGTTTATATATAATATTTATAAAACTACATCTGCTCGCCGTGTTGAAGAAGACGAGTTACAAAATGCATCGCCTATGGGCGCCTAGTAAAAGGATTATATTATGTTTCATTGGTTAGAAAAACATCCGTTCTTTTTTGCATTGAGTGTCTTCGTTGCGATTGCATTTGCTGGTTTAGTAGAGATAATTCCAAGTTTTGCTCAAGCATCAAGACCGTTAGTGGGGACAACTCCCTACTCGACTTTAGAGTTGTCAGGTAGACAGATATATATTAAAAATAGTTGTAATGCTTGTCATTCACAACTTATTCGTCCATTTAAGTCAGAGACTGATCGTTATGGTCACTACTCATTAAGTGGAGAGTATGCATATGATAGACCTTTTCTTTGGGGTTCAAAGCGTACTGGTCCAGACTTGATGCGTGTAGGTAACTACCGTACAACTGACTGGCATGAAAATCATATGAAAGACCCTGCATCAGTTGTTCCAGGTTCTATTATGCCAAAGTATACTTGGTTGTATACAAATGAAGCTGACATAGAAACTGCATATGCAGAACAACTAACAGTTGCACAGTTCTTCTCAGTACCTTATAACACACCAATCCCTATGAAAGATGGGTCTAGTAAAGTTATTAAAATGGCTGACTCGATTGCAGAAGCAAATGCAGATGCATTAGATGAAGCAAAAGTAATTGTTGCTGATATGAAAGATCAGAGTATTAAAGATGCTGTTGCAAATGGTAAGATACCAGAGATTGTAGCAATTATTGCATACATGAACAGTTTGAAGTAAGGAAAAAAAATGGATATTGCTCAGTTACAAGCTTATGGCTACTTTATAATGACAGCTGGTTTGGCAATTGGTCTTTATGCTTATATATATCATTTATATAGCAAAAGAAAAGATGCTGATGGTGTTGATTATGAAAACTATAGCAATATGGCATTAAGAGATGATGTAACAGATACTCCGGTAAATGATGCATCAAGCGATAAAAAGAAATAGGAGAGATATATGAATAAGATTTATCTTTGGGGTATTATTGTAACTGGAATTATGCTTGCGGCAACAGGATATACACTTGTTGAAACAGCAGGAGGTAAGAAAGACTTATCTGAAGTTTTAAGTGGGGATATAGTAAATACACTAGCAATTGCAGGTGCTGTTGCACTTGTAATAATTACAGTTTTTGTTGTAATTAAGTATGTTCGTCAGATGCAAGTTGATACTGCAGGTGGTGAGCTTACAGAAGATTCATGGGATGATATTGGTGAGTACCATAACCCGATACCTACTGGTTGGGCTATAATATTTTTAGTAACAATGGTATGGGGTATGTGGTATTTTATTGCGGGATATCCAGTAAATTCGTATTCACAAATTGGTGAATATAATGAAGATGTTGTAGCACATAATGCAAAGTTTGAAAAAGAGTATGCATCTATTACAGGTGATAGACTTATAGAAATGGGTGAGTCTGTATTTTTGGCTGAGTGTAAAGTTTGTCACGGACTATCTGCTGATGGTATTGATGGTAAAGCTGCGGACTTAAATGAAAGAATTGGGCTACTGACTGTAAAAAATGTAGTCATCAATGGTTCAAACAATTCATTACTTAGCGAAGGCTCTTCAATGCCAGGTCGTGATGGTTTAATGAATGCAAATAAAGACTATGCACCTATTACAGATGCAGAAATCGATGCTGTTTCAGCTTATGTTGCAAATGGTATGACGGGAGAAGGTGGCGATGTTTTTGCTGGAGCCTGTGCTTCATGTCATGGCGTGGATGGTAAAGGTATGGAATATGTTGCTCCAAATATTGTCACATATGATATGAATCTTCTTGCTAATGTACTTAATCATGGTAAAAAAGGTGTAATGGGTACTATGCCTGCCTTTGATAGACTAAGTATTAAGCAAAAAGAAGCTGTTAGCGCTTATATCATTAGTTTAAGTAAAGGAGAATAATATGGAAGATTCATCAAGAAATGTCTTTGCATTTGACGGACTTTTAGGGTTCGCAGTTGCAGTTGTAGTGCTTTTAGGAGCACTCTTTGTTCTTATGTACTTTGCTATAGGCGCTCAAAATAATCATGCAAGTGATTATTATGATATTAAAGACGAAAAATCTATCAAGATGTTTGACAAAGATAATGCTAAACATATTGTAGATGTAAAAGGAGCTCAGTAATGGAAAAACTTATTACATTAGGCTTAGTTATTATGGCTGTATATACTCTTTATGCAGTACTAACTCCAAACCACCTTTTTGTTGGTTAGGTTTGAGAATTGAGTAATCTTACTAGAGGGCTTTTTGCCCTCCTTATCACTATATTTGCACAAACAGAAGTTTTTGCAGAGTATTTATATAAAGACGAAATCATACATAACGATAAGTTCACTAAAGACATTGAGGTTTTAGGTTCAGAGCTTTATGCCAAAACAGGGATTGCTTTAAAGCTTGTTATGCTTAAAGAACTTCCTGTTGATACTAGTATAGAAGTCTATGAAAAAGAGTTAATGAAAGAATTTTCAGAGCCTACAGTAGTCTTAATGTTTTCAGAATTTGATAGAAATGTAAACATTTGGGCAAATGATCTTTCTTTATATGAGTACTTTAACAAAAAACAAGTTTTAAGTCCGATGGCTTCACCAGTACAAGCATTCTTTATATCTATACTTTTTGCAAGAAGTATAGATGATGTTAAGGCATTAATGAATGACTCTAGTGGGAGTATATTACCTCTTCTTGGTAACCAAGTAAAAGGAAACCAAACTGGTAAGTACTCAGCAGCTATGTTCAATGGTTACTTAGATGTAGCTATGCAGATAGCCTATTCAAAAAATGTTGACTTAGAGCATGGTGTTGGTAATTCTTTTCAATACCCGATTATGATAGTAAAAACAATTTTTTATGGTGTTTTACTTTATGCACTCTTTTTGTACATAAGAAATAAATTTAGAAAAAAAGGAGTTGAAGATGAGTAAAGGAAGAGCTTGGCCTTACGGCATTGGAATAGCTATTACTCTTGTGTTTGGCTTTTGTGTTGCTACTATATTTGTAACAGAAAGTTCGAAGATACAAGAGAGTGATGCTTATATGACTAAGTATCAAGAAGCAGACTTAAATGCGAATGAACTTATCAACAAGAGAATGAAGTTTGATAAGTTATATAATATTGAATATGTAACAAAAGAGATTTCAGGTGATACTCCTGTTATCTCGTATAAAGTAACTACTAAAGATGCTAAAAGTGTTAACAATGCAGTTGTAGTAGTCGCTATAAGTAGACCAGAAACTGATATATATGATAAAGTGCTAGAAAATCCAAAAATAGATGATGGCATTTATAGTTTTACTTTAGATAAATTTCCTAAAGCTGGTGTTTGGAACTTCATCGCTAAAGTAACGGTTGACAAAGATGAACGTTTTTTTAATATAAAAGCAGATACCCGTAGTACTAATTCGTACGAGTTTTAAAGTATAAAGGCTTAGTTGATGGACGAGAGTACAATTGTTCTCCCCTCTGCTCGGGCTATTAGAGATCAGCAAAACAGACTCCTAATTGAGTCAAGTTTCCTCCCAAATTATATCACTATGAGTGATTTCATTGCTAAACTGTGTATAGTTAACGAGTATAAGTTTATAGATGAAGATAGTCGTGTTTTATTACTCTTAGAAGCTTCAAACTTTGATGGCTTTTCCTCTTTACAGATAGAAAGAAACTTCTTTACCTTTACCAAAAATAGCACATACATTTTTAAATTTTTCCAAGAGATAACTGCTGAACTGTATGATATAAATAATCTTGCATCTGCTGACTTGTATGCTGAATATGAAGAGCATATAACTATCCTCATCGAACTCTATAAACGCTATGAGTCACTTTGCACTGAGCGAAAATACTTAGATAGAATCTTCTTACCAAAACTCTATGAATTTAACGAAGAGTATGCAAAAAGTCATAAAAATGTAAGACTTAAACTCTCAGGACACTTAACGAATTTTGAGTTTGAGTTGCTACAAAAATGTAGTGAGTTCACAGAAGTGAAAATAGATTTTACTACAAGTGCTTTTAACACAAAAATGCAAACAAAGTTTCAAGATTTAGGCTTTACATTAGAAGCTGGTTATGAGTATATTTTATCTTTAAATGAGAAGAGTATTCTCTCTCAAACACCAGTTGTTAAAAACAAAAATGTATCTTGCGAGAGTTTTAGTGAGGCACTTTTACAGATGGCATTTGTAAAGAAGAAAATATACGAGTTCATCCATAAGGGTTATACGGCTGAAAATATTGCAGTGATTTTACCTGATGAGAGCAGGGCTCCTATGTTAAAACTGTTCGATGAGAAGTGTAACTTTAACTTCGCTATGGGTGAGACTTTTACCTCGAGCGGTATCTACATACTGTTAAATGCAAGTATAAAGCGACTTGATCTTGACTCACAAGAAAACTCGGCTAGACTCAATAGAGTAAGTGGCGAGCTTTATGTGAAACTCTCTGACATCTACTACAAGAACCAAAGTGAGACAGACTTTATAGCTTTTTTATCAGAGGTGAGTGAGTTTATAAAAGATAAAAAAGAGTTAGCCATCTACAAAGAAGAGCTCTACAGTTTTGAAAAAATCATCCCTTTTATGAATGATATGAGTATCAAATCTCTACTAAGTCTTTTCATGCAAAGACTA
>JALSMC010000269.1 GCA_026987995.1 Sulfurimonas sp.
CTTGTACTCTACTACTTCAAACTTTGCATTAAAGTACTTCTTTTGAAGTCTGTCTATCTCTTCTTTATCTCTTAAAAGAGGCTCAATGCCTGCTTGCTTATGGAGTGTTTTGAAAGTTCCTGAGGTGAAGATGGCTAAAGAGAGCTCAGACTTTAGTGCTGCTATATCTTCAAAGAGTTTCTCTAAGTCTTTTGACCACTGCAAGGCTGAAGCTGAAAATATATGTTCAAATGCATAACTATTTAAACTCTCAAAAAGTTCTCTCTCGTTAAAGTCACCATACATGAGTTCTATGTTTTTAGCTTTTGGGTGAAAGTCTAACATAGCTTGGGAAAAATCTACACCTACGAACTGCTCGTATTGCCACGAGATACTTTTACACAAACTTCCGTTTCCACAACCTAAATCGAGAATAGACACAGGAGAATGTTTCAGATCTTTTAAAAGTTTTCTAATAACTTTCTTTTGAATGATATTGTGAGACTCATACTCTGAGGCATGTTTGGAAAACTCTTCGCTTATTTTCATTTTTTATTGACAATAAGGGAGAGAATGAACAGAGCGATGACACTCATGACTATCGTAGCACCTGAAGGTAGAGAGAAGTAAAAAGAGAGGCTCATACCAAAGACTACACTAAAAAGTGCAAAGAATAGAGATATAAGTATGGTGTTTTTAAAACCTACTCTGTATTGTAATGCTGCTGAAGTGGGGATAACCATAAGTGCCCCAATAAGAAGACTACCAACAACACGAATAGAGAGTGCTATGATGATAGCAACCACTGTAACGAGTAAGAAGTTGAGTAGTTTTACTTTTATACCACTCGTTTTTGCTACCTCTTCATCATATGCTATAAAATAAAGCTCTTTAGAAAACATCAGAAGTAATGCCAGTGCTGGTGTCCCAAACAAGAAGATAGTAAGTACATCTTCATTACTAACGGAGAGGATAGAACCAAAAAGATATGAGAACAAAGAGTTGTTAAATGCTCCACCTAAAGAAACTATGATGACTGCTAAGGCAAGAGAACCTGAGAGTATAATAGAAAGTATGGCATCTGAGTAAAGTGTAAAAGTGGTTCTTAAATACTCTATAAGCCATGCCGAGAGTACTGCAACAATTACAGCTACCCAAAGAGGGTTATATCCAGCTACTAAACCAACTGCTACACCTACTAGTGCAGAATGTGCTAAAGTTTCACTCATAAGAGAGTAGCGTTTGAGCACTATGAATGTTCCACTTATAGAGGCTAATATAGCTATAAATATACCGGCAATAAAAGCTCTTTGCATAAACTCATACTCAAAAATCTCTAACATGACTCACCTTCTTTGTGCTCGTGTTTGTGGTTAGATAAGAGATGTGCTTCAATACCGTAAAGTTCAGACATATCTTCGCACGAGAGTGTCTCTTTTGGATTGTTACAGATTGTCGCTTTTTGATTGATAGTAAAGAGCCTCCCTATGTCATCTGCTATAACACCAATGTCATGTGTGATAAAAACTATTGTAATATTTTCTTCTTTGTTTAGTTTTGAGAGCAGTTTATAAAAACGTTTTTGAGAGACTATGTCGACTCCTGTGTTTGGTTCATCGAGAATGAGTATCTCTGGAGAGGAAGCCAATGCTCGTGCTATCATCACACGCTGTCGTTGCCCACCTGAAAGTGTTCCTACCATCTTCTCTTTTAAGTCAAGTATGTCCATCTTTTTCATGGCATCTTCTACTTTACTCGCATCATCTTTAGAAAAACCTGCAAATATTCCGCGTTTAGCGACTCTTCCCATCTTTACTATATCTTCTACTGTCGCTGGAAAGTTTGCATCTACCAAAGAGGCACGTTGAGGTACAAATCCTATCTTATACCACTGTTTAAACTCTCCAAGCTTTTTCCCAAAGAGTCTAACCGTGCCTGAACTTGGATTTTCTAAACCTAGTAACATCCTGATAAGAGTTGTTTTTCCTCCACCATTTGGACCGATGATAGCTATGTATTCCCCGTTAAAAATTTCTAATGAAATATTTGAGAGTATATTTACACCCCTGACTCTAAAGCTTAGATTTTTTACATCAAAGATAGGTACTTTAAAGTTTAGTGACACTTCATTGCCTTGGTGAGTTTTTCTAAATTTTGACGCATTAGTGACTCATAGGTCGCATTTGCATCTGCCTGATCTGCTGTAATGTTTCCTAGTGGTGAGAAAACTTCTGCATTTACATTTGAGTCTTTTGAGATGGAGTACATCACCTTGGCATTTATAAAGTTTTCATAAAAGATAGTTTCTACTTTGTCTTTTTTTATCTCTTTTAGAATACGCTTAATGTCACTTGGGCTTGGTTGTGCTTCTGGGGAGAGTCCGCTTAAAGACTCAGCCTCAAAAGAGTAGTTATTTGCTAAGTAGCTCAGTGAATTGTGATTTATGATAACATTTCTAATCTTGCATGAGTGAAGCTGTTTTGTATACTCTGTGTCTAGTTGCATGAGCATTTTTATATACTTATCTCGATTAGCCCTATAAAGTTCTTTGTTTTGTGGGGAAAGCTTTTCTAATTCACTTGTTATTTTTTTTGTTACTGCGACCATATTTTTAAAATCTAACCAGTAATGAGGGTCGAGTGTAGACTCATGTGCATTTTCATTTGCTTGATGATGATGTGCATGTGAACTGTGAGCATCAGCATCTAACTCTTGAAGATTTACATACTGACTCATATCTACTCTTGGTGCTTTAGAGTGAATCTTATCTATCCAAGGTTCAAGTCCTGCTCCACTGTAAAAAGTTATACTACTTTTTTCTATCTTGGCCATGATTTTTGGTGTTAACTCAAAACTATGAGGATCTGTACCAAAAGGGATGATATTTAGTACTTCTACACTCTTTGCTGCTATATGTTTTGTGATGTCATACAGAGCAAAAGTGCTTACAGATACTAGGGGTCTATTCTCTTGGCTTGATTTAGGAGTGTTGAAGACAAATAGCTCTAAAAAGAGAAATAATACCACTAACAAAACTGCTACAATTTTAAAAATTTTCATTTAACACCATCTATAATTTATATTTTCGTGATTATACCCTTTTTAAGTTTGATTATAGAAGTTTATTTAGATATAATTCGCCACTTTATATATAATAGGAATCTATTAATGACAACAAGTCTTTTACTTATAGTTCAAATCGTTTTAGTGATACTCATCGTTATCGCAGTACTTCTACAAAAAAGCTCAAGCATCGGCCTTGGTGCATACAGTGGTTCAAATGACTCTGTTTTTGGTGCAAAAGGACCTAGTAGTTTCTTAGCAAAAGCAACTTTTACTATCGGGTTCTTATTTGTTGTAAACACTATCACTTTAGGGTACATGTACTCTCAAGCAGCTCAAGAATCAGTTGTTGATGCAATGGTTGAGAACACAAATGTTGTTGCTCCTGTAGCCGTTGAGACAAACACTACTAAATAAGAGTAAGGAAATAAAATGTTAAACGAAATTTTTGAAAATTGTAACACTAAAATGCAAGGCAGTGTTGATCATCTACACCGTGACTTTAAAACTCTTCGTACGGGTAAGGTTCTTATATCAGTTCTTGACAATGTAAAAATCGACTACTACGGAACACCTACTCCACTTGATCAAATAGGTTCAGTAATAGCAACTGATGCTACAACTATCGTAGTAAATCCTTGGGAAAAAAATCTTTTACCTGATGTTGAGTCTGCTATCTTTGCTGCAAACATCGGTGTAAATCCAAATAACGATGGTGATGTAATCAAACTATTTTTCCCACCGATGACAGTTGACCAAAGAAAAGAGTCTGTAAAACAGATGAAAGGTATGGGTGAAAATGCAAAAGTTTCTATTAGAAATGATAGAAAAGATGCAAATGACAAAATAAAAAAACTTGAAAAAGATAAAGAAATCACTACTGATGAATCTAAATCAGCACAAGATACTATCCAAAAATCTACTGATAAATTTATCACACTCATTGATTCTGTCCTTAAAGATAAAGAAAAAGAGATTTTAAAGGTCTAATGATGGATGTTAAAAAGATTTATATGGATGCTGATGCTCTTTTAGAGGGTCACTTCAAGCTTAGTTCTGGAAACCACTCACAGTTTTATCTTCAATCTGCTAAAGTTCTTGAAGACCCTAAAACTGCAAAAATTTTAGCTGAAGCTTTAGCTGTGCAGATAAGAGAGAGTGGTTTAGAGATAGATACTGTATGTGCACCTGCACTTGGTGGTCTTATCGCTGGGTTTGCTCTTGCAACTGCTCTTGATGTTCGTTTTATCTTTGCTGAGCGTGTTGAAGGTGTTATGACTATAAGACGTGGTTTTGAAGTAAGTAAGGGTGAAAAAGTGCTTATGTGTGAAGACATCATCACAACGGGTGGTTCTGCTATGGAAGCCGCATCTGCGGTTGAAGCACTTGGCGGTACTATCGTTGGTGCAGCAGCACTAGCTAACCGTGGTTTTTGTAAACGCGAGAACTCGGACATCACAACAAAGCCTAACTGTAAACTACCTTTAGACATTCCATTTTTTGCTTTAGCTGATTTTACATTTGAGATGTATGCACCTGATGCATGCCCACTTTGTAAAGATGGAAGCGAAGCTATAAAACCAGGTTCAAGAGGGAATTAAAAATCCTCTTTTAACCTAAAAGGCTCGCTATATTCGAGTTCCTGCTATTTGCTTGAGCTTGAGCAAAACTCCCTGTTTGTGCTAAAATATTTTGACGTGAAAAGTTTGCACTCTCTAAGGCAAAGTCAACATCCCTCATCTGTGAAGCTGCTGATGCTGCATTTATCTGACTTACACTTGTATTTCTAATGCTTGACATAAGAGAGTTTTGAGATGCTCCAATCGTTGCACGAGTGTTACTAAAATCATTTAAACTACTATCTATACTACTTAATGCTGCATTACGACCAGCAGCTGTTGTCACATCTACACTAGGGATAGAAGCACTTATGTCAGCTATAGTGATACTCTGAGTATCTCCGCTGTTTGCTCCACTCTGTGTTACAAATGTGCCATCCCCTTGACTTCCACCTGTTCCATCAAGAAGATTAATGCCATTAAAGCTTGTAGAGCCTGCTATATCTTGGGAAGATTCAGTTAGTGCATTTATCTCTTTTTGAATATTTTCTCTGTCACTAGAACTTAAAGTATCATTTGAAGCTTGAAGAGTAAGTACTCGTATTCGTTGTGTATTGTCTTCAATTCCTGAGAGTCCACCATCTGCTACTTGATAGAGCCCTACCATCTCATTTGAGTTTTGTATCGCTTGACCTGAACCAGAGACTAGTGCTAAAAGTTTATCAGAAATTGCAAGACTAGCAGCATCATTTGCTGCTTGAGCTAATTGATTTCCTGAAGAGAGTGCACTTAAACTTTTGTTCATGTTTAAGCTATTTTGATTTGCATACAAGTTGGATTGTTGTGAACTTATATTTGTATTTAACGAGTAGCTCATAGGGTATCCTTTTGAGTTTTATATGTAATAATTATACTCTTATTTAAGCTAATTGTCTAATTAGCGGTATTTTAGTTGACAGGTTAACATGCGTTCGACTAGTACTCTCGCCACTTCAAGTTTTCCATCTACAACTGTTGTGATAGGTAAATCTGCAAGTATTGCTTTCTCTTCAAGCGAGACTACTTTAACGATAAGATTTGCATCTCTTGAATACTTTAAAATCTCTTCGCATATCACTCTCTTCTTATATATATTGTCAAGTGTGACTATAATTGCTGAGGCTTTTTCAATGTTGAGGGCCTGAAGTATTTGACTCTTTGAAGCATCCCCAAGGTAGGCTTCTATCCCATCATCTAATGCTTCTATAACATGTTTGTTTGAGTTATCTACAACTACATAAGGAGCATCTAACTCCTCTAAATGTTTTGTAACAAACTTCCCAACAACACTGTACCCACAGACAATAACATGATTTTCTCGCCAAGCTAAAGCTGTCATATCTGTCACAACATCTGTTGTCTTCACTACATTTTCTACAAAATCATTAATTTTACTAATGAAAAATGGCGTGACTATCATTGAAAATATAACAACCAAGACCAAAAGTCCGACTAAAGAATCTTCTAAAATATTTCCTGCGGAGGCAACTGCAAAAATAACAAAGGAGAACTCACCTACTTGAGAGAGGGATAAAGCACTCTTTAGAGATGTAGCAATGTTACTTGATAAACGCAGTACTATGAACATTATGAATGCTTTCAAAGTAAAAACCATCAAAAAGAACCCTACGATAAGACCGATATTGTCTAAAAAAAGAGTTACATCTATTTTCATACCTACAACAACAAAAAAAGTTCCAAGCAGTATGTCTTTAAATGGTGCAATCTCTGACTCAACTTTGTGGTGGTACTTTGTTTCAGCGATAATCATTCCTGCTACAAAAGCACCTAGAGAATAGGTAAAACCCATATAAGAAGCGAAAAGAGAGGCTGAAACAACGATAAATAAAACAGAACCCATAAAGAGTTCATCTACATCTGATGAAGCTGAAAAGTGTAAGAGATATGAAACAAGTCTTTTCCCTACAACAAAAAGGAAACCAACAACGATGAAAGCACTCGCAATAGTATGCTCCAAAATAACATAGATACTTTCATCTGCTTCGCTTGTTAAAAACCCTATGAAAATCAAAATAGGAATAACTGCTATGTCTTGAAAAATCAAAATTCCTGTAGCTTTTTGACCATAAGGGGTATAAATCTCTTTTGAGGACTTTAAATAACTAAGCACTACAGCTGTTGAAGAGAGAGAAAAGGCAAGTGCTACGATGATTGCAGAGGTTGAATCAAGGCTAAAGAGATGATATGCAATCATATAAATAATCAAAGTACTCAGTCCAACCTGCATCAAACCGTTACCAAATATCTCTTTTTTCATACTTCCCATTTTAGCAAGAGATATCTCAAGTCCAATAGTAAACATCAAAAATACAATACCAAACTCTCCAACCATCTCTAACTCATGAGAGTGACTTGCCTCGCGAAGGTCAAAAGCATATACTATGATAGTACCTGTGATGATATAGCCGATAATCTGACTAATGCCTAGTTTTTTTAAAAGTATGTTGACAACTATAGAGATACCAAGTGCCACAATAATGTAAAGAAGGGTGTTTTCCATGGGCTAATTATATCAGATTTTATAAACCTACTTGCTAATATAAGTAATATTTATATTTATTTTACACTTCTTAGTTATATTCTTTTTATCTTATTTATACAAAGGGTAGAGCTTTGAAAAAACTCATATTTATATCTGTCGCAATCACCTTCTATGGAGTTTTTGCTTTTATGTATGCAAACTATTCATTTGAAGAAGAAAAACAAAAGTCTTATGAAAAACTTGCGAAGGAACTCAAACACGAACTTCAAAATGAAAAAAGATTTGCAAAGGACAGAGGTATAACCAATGCCATCTCTATCTCTGAAAATGCGGATGTTAAACGTTCTCTCTTGCATAACGATAGAAAGCTTGCTATCAAAACTCTCCAAAAAATAGAAAAAAACTTTGCGGACCGAACAAGTGTCAAACATATGAAAGTACATATTCACACAAAAGACACAAGAGCTTTTGTAAGAAGTTGGAAACTTAATAAATTTGGAGACGATTTAAGTGGTTTTAGAAAGGCTATAGTAGAAGTAAAAATAACTCATGAGCCATTTTTTGGATTTGAAGTTGGTAGAATGGGTTTAACACTTCGCTCCATTGTTCCTATTATAGACAATGAAAAGTTTATTGGTTCGCTTGAGTTTATACAAAACTTTGATAAAATTGTTAAAATATTTAAGAGAAAAGAGTACAGCTATCTTCTTCTCATAGACAAATCTCTGCTTAATGTTGCAAAATATCTCAAAGAGGCCCCAGAGGTTGG
>JALSMC010000270.1 GCA_026987995.1 Sulfurimonas sp.
CATTAAGAAAGGAAATTTATGAGCAATTTAATAATTTTTGCACTTTTAGGTGCTGTTTTTTACTACATATTTAAAAGTTACTCTCGTTATGAGGGTTACTCCAAAGAGGCATTTAAAAACTTTTCAGTTTCACATGACTCTCTTAAACACAGTGAATTAGGACTTTTTGTTGCACTTGTTGCCAAAGTTGCTAAAGCAGATGGAAAAGTAGATGCCCTTGAAGCACAACTTGTTGGAATCATGTTTGATGATATTGCCGCAGTTTTTCCACAACCTGAAAAAACAAAACAGATACTCAAAGATATCTTCAATGAAGAAAAACAGAGAGTTGATGATACGAGGGAAGTAGCAGAACACTTTGCAAACGCCATCAAACATGACAAGGCAAAACAGCAACAGTTTATGGGCTTTTTAATCCAACTTGCTTTCATTGATGGAGAAGTAAGCCAGAGTGAAGAAGAACTTTTACAAATAATAGCAGAGGCTCTTGACTTTGACCCAAATACTTACCATAAAATTTTTGATCAATTTGAGCAGATGATGAAAAATGTATCTCCAAAAGCTAATATCGAAGATGCTTACAGTGTTTTAGGAGTGAGTAAAGATGATGATATGAAAACTATCAAAAAAGCTTACAAAAAGCTAGTACGTAAGTACCACCCTGACATCATCGCTTCACAAGGAAAAGATGAGGCTTATATGAAAGAAGCAACTGCTAAAACACAGGAAATAAATCAAGCATATGAGATGATAGAAGAGTTTAAAAAATAGCTCTTATTTTTTAAACCTCCTCCTGCAGTTCGAAATCCTTCTCCCAAAAAAACTCAATCCAATTTTTTGCTTCATTTATCCAAAAATGAGGTTCATAACTAGAACTCTTTTTATAAAAGAGAGTTGCTGATTGAAACTCTACATTTTTAAAGTTTATTTCTAAGTAATCCATAACAGCTTGAAGTGTTTCTCCACTATCTGCTATGTCATCAACAACTAAAACTTTTTTCACATCACTAAAATCACAACTACCAAATAGATATATCTCTTTGCGTTTTGAAGAGCCATCATAAAGTTCTGTTCTAAGTGTTTGTACATTACGGATGTTTAAACCCTCTGCTACACAGTGAGATAAACAAAGTCCACCACGTGCCACACCTACAATAGCATCAAAATCTTGTGACATAAGCTGTCGCACCAGTGTGTTACTATCTTTTTTGAAATGAGTATATGAATAGTATTGCTTCAAAGTATTCCCTATTTAAAAGATTTATGCTAGTATACTTTACTTTAAAATATTTCACAAGGATATACCTATGATAAAAACAGTTTCCAAAATAACGATTTTAGGATTAGCACTTGCATTTACTGCATGTTCAGATAAAGAACCAGAACCAATCACAAAACCTTATGTAGCAACTTTTGAGTGTAAGCAAGAGAATGTTCTAGCTCCTAGATGGACATGTATTCCTGAAGTGGATGGCTTTTATGCAGGTGTAGGTATAGCCAATAAAAGTGCAGCGGGTATGGCACATATGCGCAAAGTTGCGATGATGAATGGTCGCTCGGACTTAACACAACAGATAGCTACACAGGTCAAAGATAAGATGCAAGGGTTTACACAAACAACTGGCAATGGACAGAGTGAAACTGTCGATGCAGTAACAAAAGCTGTTACTGATCAAGCGGCAAATGTAAAACTTACTAACTCAAAAGCAGTTGATATGTGGAATGCTCCATCAGGTGCACTTTATGTGCTAATGACTGTTCCCCAAGCGGATGTAAATGGTGTTATTAAAAATGCTGTAAAATCAAGCTTTAATAATGACAATGCGAAATGGCAAGACTTTAAAGCAACACAAGCTTTTGATGAATTAAATAAGCAGTTCCCTACTGATTAATATTCTTTACTCCCTTCTTGTAAGGGAATAAGTTCTTCTTTACAACTTCTCCTAACTATTATTTAGATATAATCACGAAAATATAACAACTCTTCATAAGTTTTACAAGGTTCTCCCATGAAAAAAATCGCCATCGTTGGTCGTCCAAATGTTGGAAAAAGCTCTCTTTTTAATCGTTTAGTAAAAAATCGTGATGCGATTACATCTGAACAAGCAGGTACTACTCGTGATGTTAAACGCCGTCATTTTATTGTAAATAACAAAGAAGCACTTCTTCTTGATACTGGTGGTTTGGATAAAGGTTGTGAACTTTTTGACAAGATAAAAGAGATGTCACTTAAAGCGGCATATGCTGCGGACATCATACTTTATATGGTTGATGGAAAAAGTATCCCTGAAGATGAAGATAAAAAGTTTTTTTATGAACTTCAAGCTATGGGTAAAGATATAGCTCTTGTTGTAAACAAGATAGATAACGACAAGATGAAAGAGCAACTTTGGGATTTTTATGAGTTTGGAACGGATGCTATTTTTGGTATTTCCGTTGCTCACAACCGTAATACTGTAGAACTTCTCGACTGGGTAGCAGACAAGATCCCTGAAGAGGACACTATAAAAGAAGAAGATGAAGAGATAGAAGAAGTTGTTAGAGAAGAAGTATCAGACATAGATGATGAAGAGTTCTTCTCAAATACTCACGATGAAGAAGATGATGGTTACACTTACTGGGATGAAGATGAGATGGATGGTGTCATCAAAGATGATTCTATCTTTGGAGATAACGACCGTATAAAAGAGTTTGATGAAGAAGATATTAACCATATAAAAATCGCCATTATTGGTCGTACAAATGTTGGAAAGTCCTCACTCCTAAATGCTCTACTTGGTGAAGAACGCTGTGTAGTAAGTGCAGTTGCGGGAACTACCATCGACCCTATTGATGAGACTGTTCAGTATAAAGATAAGCAGATAACTTTTGTAGATACTGCAGGTTTAAGACGTCGTGGTAAGATTTTAGGGATTGAGAAGTATGCACTTATGCGTACAACTGAAATGCTAGAAAATTCTAACATGGCACTAGTTGTCCTAGATGCAAGTGAGCCCTTTTTAGACCTAGATGAAAAGATTGCAGGGCTTGTTGATAGTAATCGTTTAGCTTGTATCATCGTTTTAAACAAGTGGGACATCTCTAAACGCGAAGATCATGATAAAATTATCGTAGAAATTCGTGATAGATTTAAGTTTCTTTCTTATGCACCAATACTGACTCTCTCTGCTTTAACACATCAAAGAGTTGATAAACTTCACGATATGATTTTAGAGATAAATGAGAACTACTCACAGAGAATTTCGACAAGTAAGGTAAATGAAGTAATCGAGAGAGCACTTCGTCGCCATACACTTCCAAGTGTAAGTGGTCAGGTTATCCGTATCTACTATGCAACACAGTATGAAACGCGACCACCAAAGATAGCTATAATCATGAACAAACCAAGTGGTCTTCACTTTACATATAGACGCTACCTTACAAACAAAATGCGTGAGGCATTTAACTTTACGGGAACACCGCTACTCTTTAAGGCTAAGAAAAAAGGGGAGAAGTAACAACTTCTCTTTCTCTCTTCTTTATACTTCTAAAACGGTTTTAAAACTACCATCGCTACAATTAACATCATAAGTATTGTTGGCACTTCGTTATACATTCTAAAAAACTTTCCACTCTTTTGACACTCATCATTTTCTAGCTGTTTTCTATAATAGTTCATCGAAAAAAAGTAAGCTATTAAAATAGCTACAAAAAGAAGCTTCGCATGTAACCATGTGTTTCCTGCAAAACCTATTTCATATACAAGATATGAACCACTAATAACCGTTGTCCACATAGCAGGAACACCGATATACTTAAAAAGTTTATACTCTTGAATCTTTACTACTTTTACAAAACCTTCATTCTCTTTATGTTCTGTATGATAGATAAAGAGTCGTGGTAGATAAAAAAGCACCGCAAACCAAGAGATAAAAGAGATAACATGAAACCAGAGTATCCATTCGTACATGCTAATCCTTAAAAGTTTTTTTCTATATAAATTGAGTTGTAATTTGAACCACCTTTTGTTACACCATTAATGAGACCAAAGATACCTGAACGGTGTTTAAGTGCCACACCAATATATGTTTCATCTAGTGGTTTGTATCTTATAAGTTTTCCAAAATCAAAATCAATTGTAATATCTAGATAATTTAAAAATTGAGATGTTTTTCCATCTGTTGTTGTATCTGCTTCAAGTTGTTCTACTCTTATAATATCACTTGTATAAGAAAAACCCTCTCCAAGTCCAAAACGAATACGGTTTTGTAAAAAATCAAGATTATAGAGTGCTTTAACATAAACAACTAGTTCATTAACATTCGAATAAGCACCTTCATCAAACTGTCCAAGACCCGCTTTTACATAAATATCTATCGGTACACCAAATGTATCTCTATTGACTAGGTAACCCATATCAAATGCAGTAACACTCAGGTTTTCAGGATAAGAACCTAAATCCCCTATGAGTACATCACCAAGAGCTTTATCTGTTGCAGTTCCATACAAAAGCCTTGCAGAAAAGTCATTTTGTGCATTTAGTGTTAATGTTAGTAGTAGTAAAAATATATATTTCATCATAATCCTTAAAAGTTTTTCTCAACATAGATACAGTTGTAGTTTGAACCACCATCATACACTCCACCGTATGTTCCTTTTGCTCCAGAACGATGTTTTATAAGATAGCCTAGCATGTAATTTTCCATACTATTAACACGAATAAGTTTTCCTATATCAAAATCAAATGTTATTTCCATATAGTTTAAGAAATTGGACTGATTATCATTTTCTCGTATTGCTTCTTGTTTTTCAGTCCAAGGGATAGAACCTGCATAAGACCCACCCTCAGCAATACCAAAACGAAACTGATTTCCAAAAGCATTAAGTTTATAGATGAGTTTAATATATAAAGTCAATTCTAAAAAATCTGCTTGATGTCCATTCTCATCAAAATAAGCAAGACCTGTTTTTGCATAGATATCAAAAGGCCAATCAAATACATTTTCTACAAGTTTGTAACCTATATCAGTACCGTAAACATTAGTACCATAAGGACTTGTATTAAAACCTGTAAAAGTATAAAGCTGGTCAAAATCACTAGCAGAGGAAGCCCCACCGAAGATACGAACTGAGTAATCATTTTCTTTTAGCTCTTGTGCATACATAAAAGTACTAAGCATTAAAATAAGTGTAACAATAAATTTCAAATAATTTTCCTTAATAAGAGAGGTGTATATGCCCAATAATGGACATATACAGAGAAGTTATGTGTCAAGAGTTTCCAAGTCTTTAAGAGAACCATTTTTATGGTCAATAACTTTATCGTGCAGACGACGAAGTGCTTTATTACCTTTTTCTATAGCTAAATCAATAGCTGCATCTAAAGAGTCGTCACTTTGGTTAATAACAACAGGTTGTGCATGAGCAATATGAATATCAAACTCAACATGAACACCTTTTTTCTCTTGCCCAATAGTACAGTTAATAGTTGTAATATCTAATGAATATTTTCTAAATGCTTCAACAGCACCTTCAATATGTGCTTTTGTAGCATCATTTAATGTAATATCTTTTGAACGAATTTGTAAGTTCATCATAAATCCTTTTGTCAAAGGGCTTCATACCCTTCTTTATATGATTACATAATAACAAAATAAAGCTGAAATTGGTATAATGTCGGAAAAAATATAGGAATATTATTGTGAGAGTATTAACAGGAATCCAATCATCAGGTGACTTACATATAGGAAACTACTTTGGTTCTATAAAGCAGATGGTAGAAGCACAAAAAAAAGAAGAAACTTTTACTTTTATAGCAAACTATCATGCCATGACAAGTGTTACAGATGGAGCTAGACTTGCAGAGCTTACAATGCAGTCAGCAACTGACTTTTTAGCATTAGGAATAGACCCTGAGATAAACACTTTATGGGTACAGTCTGATGTTAAAGAGGTACTTGAGCTTTACTGGTTTTTATCTTCTTATACTCCTATGGGTTTACTCGAGCGTGCTCATAGCTACAAGGACAAAACAGCCAAAGGCATCAAAGCGAACCATTCACTTTTTTCTTACCCTGTTTTAATGGCAGCCGACATACTACTTTACTCTCCTGACATCATTCCTGTTGGAAAAGATCAAATCCAGCATGTAGAGATCGCAAGAGATATAGCCATAAAGTTTAACAACCAATATGGCGATATTTTTACAGTTCCTGCATTTCGTGTAGAAGAGAATGTGCAAACAGTTCCAGGAACAGATGGTCAGAAGATGTCAAAGTCTTATAAAAACACTGTAAATATCTTTGGTGAAGAGAAAAAACAGCTCAAAACCATCAAAAAAATAGTAACCGAGCAAGTGGCATTAGAAGATCCAAAAGAGTTTGAAGGGTGTAATGTGTACAATATGGCAAAACTATTTTTAGAAGAAAATGAACTTTTAGAGCTTCAAGCAAGATATAAAAAAGGTGGCGAGGGTCATGGACACTTTAAAGTATATCTTGGCGAAGTCATGTGGGAGTATTTTAGAGAGTTTAGAGAAAAACGTGAGTATTATGCTAACAATCAACTCGAAGTAAGAGAAATATTAGCAATGGGTGCAGATAAAGCAAGAGTTATCGCACAACCCATGATGGAAAAGATCAGGGAAGTTACTGGTATCAAGTACTAGTTTTATTCTTTTTCTAGTCAATTAGTTGATAAGTTATATAAGAATAAATAGTCTTGAGGAGAGAAAATGTATACTAAGTATAATTATCAACATGCAAAATTTTAACATTAAAGTGTAAAATATATGTTAAAAATAGTTTGTGAAGAATTTTACTCTACTTCTCTCTGTCTATCAAGCCAAACCATAAGCCCTTTTTGAGCATGAAGTCTGTTTTCTGCCTCATCAAAGATGATGTCAGAGTGAAGTTCCATGATTTCTTTTGAGACTTCTTGACCACGATAAGCTGGAAGGCAGTGAAGAAACTTAGCCTTTTTTCGAGCAAGACACATCTGCAAACTATCTACCATAAATCCTTCAAATGCTTTGATGCGTTCTTCTTTTTCATCCTCTTGACCCATAGAAGCCCAAGTATCAGTTGTTACGATGGTAGCATTTTTGATAGCCTCTTTTGGGTCATTCATAACTGAGATTTTTGCACCACTAGTCTTTGCCATTTTCATCGCATCTTCAAGTACATCTCTATCTACCTCATAGCCTTTTGGAGTAGCTATTTTAAGTGTAAATCCCATCTTTGCAGCGAGGTATAACCATGAATGCGTCATGTTGTTTCCATCACCGACATAAGCAACAACTGCTTTTTTCTCGATGCCGTACTCAACCATAGTCAAGTAATCAGCTAAAAGTTGCACTGGGTGATAAGAGTCAGTAAGACCGTTAATAACGGGTACTTTAGAGTTTTTTGCGAACTCTTCTATCATACTATGCTCAAAAGTTCTTATCATAACCATATTACACATACTACTGATAACTTTTGCAGTATCGGCAATGGGTTCACCACGACCTAAATGAATGTCCCGGTTACTTAAAAAGAGTGCATGACCACCAAGCTGAAACATTCCTGTCTCAAAACTTACACGTGTTCTTGTAGAACTCTTCTCAAAAATCATCGCTAGTGTCTGGTTCTCAAGGTGCTTGATATATCTACCAGCTTTTAAATCTTGTTTT
>JALSMC010000271.1 GCA_026987995.1 Sulfurimonas sp.
GGAGAAATAAACAAAGAGATAGTTTCACTGCTTAACTCTCACTCTGCCAAAGCTATTGGTGTGAGTGGAAAAGATGCACACTTCATCAAAGCAGAAGCAAAAGATTTTGCTAAGTGGGGACTAACGGGTAATATCACAGATGTAGATGCAGATGTAGTATGTAACCTTATCCGTGAAGGTTTTATCCCTGTTATCGCTCCAATTGCTGCTGGTGCTGAGATGGGACATCCTGGTTTTAACATAAACGCAGACCTTTGTGCCTCGTATGTTGCAAAAGCAATAGGGGCAAATAAAATCATATTTTTAACAGATACATCAGGTGTGCTTAACAATGACAAAGAACTTTACTCTTCTTTAACTAAGGTAGAAGTAGAAGCACTTAAAGCCGATGGAACGATTCATGGTGGAATGGTACCAAAGGTTGATGCTTGTCTTGAAGCTATTGATGGTGGTGTTGCTAAAGCTCACATCATAGATGGTAGGTTGGAGCATTCTATGCTTTTAGAACTTTTTACCTCTGAGGGTGTTGGAACGGAGATAATCGGTTAAAAATATGCAAATGATTTTACATATTTTTATCACTTTTTTTTTACTTTTTAGCACACTTGATGCTATTGAGTTCACTGATATGTATGAAATATCTGCCAAAAAGGATGAATCAACAAAATTTCTTGTAAACTATAGTACTTATGTTCGAGAATTTAAATTTCGATGGACACTTTATGTCAACGAAGGTTTGGTACTTTTTCACTCATATGATGCTAAATTAGGGCAAAAAGTACTCTATCTAAATACAACAAATCAAAGTTTTAAGGTTTTTCTAAAACAGCAAAATAATGGTAGATATGAAGCACCTTACCTTTTAGTAAAGTTTAAAGAGTTTGATTTTAAAGAAAATAGAGCAAAGTTTGAAGTTTTTTTATCTGATAAAAGATCGCAAATAAAATTAGAAAAAGTTGAGAAGAAGGGCTAATGAAAAGAGTAGAACAAGAGATAGCAAGACTTATAAAAGAGATAGACTATGATGAAGTAACTGCACTTTATAGTACCTTGAGTGGTGGCAAACGCCTACGTGCAAAACTAATACTCAAAATTGCACCCGATCATAAAGATGCACCTCTTTTAGCAGCTATTGTAGAACTTATCCATGGGGCATCACTTTTACATGATGATGTGATAGATGATGCGATGACACGTCGTGGTGTCACTTCTGTAAACGCGAGTAGTGGTAGTAAAGTAGCTGTAATGCTTGGTGATATCTTATACTCAAAAGCTTTTACCGAACTTGTCGCGTTTGACAAAGATGTCGCTCAAACTATCGCCGCTTCTGTTACAGCACTTAGTAAAGGTGAAATGATGGATGTGAAGATGGCTGAGAACTTTAACTCAGATGAAGCACTTTATCTTGATATGCTCTATCTTAAAACAGCAACACTCATAGAAGCAGCAGCAAAAGCAAGTGCTCTTTTAGCGGCTAAAGATGCCCATAAACATGCACTTTATGGTCGTAACCTTGGACTCTCTTTTCAGATAATTGATGATATTTTAGATATTACAGCAACAGAGGAAGTTCTTGGAAAACCTGCTATGAATGACTTTATAGAGGGAAAATGTACTCTGCCATATATTTACCTTTATGAAAAGTTAAATGCAGAGGATAAAAAATACTTAGTTTCATTACATACAAAAGAGACAACTAAAGATGAAACACTCTGGATAAAAGAGAAAATGAAAGAGTATAAAACAGTTGAGAAGTCATTTGAACTTGCACAAAAACTCTCAAATGAAGCGAAAACTGCAATGAGTGAAGATAGTGAACTTGTTGCAATTTTAGAAACTATGATAAAGAGAACTTTTTAATGCACTACTTAAATATAAGCTTTACCCATAAAAACTCAACACTAGAAATACGAGAAAAACTTTCATACCCCGATAATGAAAACAAACAAGGATGTCTGAGTAAAATACTTAGTTGCGATGCTATTACGGAAGCTATACTTATCTCCACATGTAATAGGATGGAAATAATTTGTAATTGTACTGATATATCAGCTGCAACTATGCATATACTTCAAGCACTTGAGCAGCGTTCTAATATTAGTATTGAAGAACTTGAAGGTCGTGCTGATATTTTTGATGATAGTTCTGCTATTCACCATCTTTTTAGTGTTGCTGCTTCACTAGACTCCATAGTTATAGGTGAGACACAAATTGTAGGACAGCTCAAAGATGCTTTTCGTTTTGCTTATGATAATGGATTTTGCTCAAAAAAACTTGCAAGTGCAATGAAGGCTGCGTTTAAGTGTGCTGCAAAAGTGAGAAATGCAACTGATATCTCTTCAAAACCTGTCTCTACTGCAAGTGTCGCGGTCAATCAACTCAAGTCTTTAGTTGATGATGTAACAGGCAAAAAAGCTCTTATAATTGGAACGGGTGAGATGAGTGAAATTACTGCAAAACATTTGGTAAATGCAGGTGCGGATGTCTACATCATGAACCGTACAAAGCACAAAGCTGAGGCACTTGCAAAAGAGTGTGGCACTAAGGTCATAGACTTTAGTGAACTGGCAACAGCCGTAAACGAGTTTGAGATACTCTATACTGCGACATCTGCTCCTGAGCCAATTATTACTGATGCGATTATAGAGGCGAGAGATTTTGATAGGTATTGGTTTGATTTGGCACTACCTCGTGATATTCATTATAATAAAGGTGAGCGTATTCATCTTTTTGTAATTGATGATCTGAAGTTGATAGTAGACGATAATCTTGCTTCGCGTGAGATTGCATCGCGTGCAGCACATGGAATCATCGGTCGAGCTATTGTAGAGTTTTTTGAGTGGGTAAGTACACAAGACTTAGAACCTCTTATAAAAGAGATATATACTCGTGCAGACACGGCAGCAAAAGAAGAGAGTACGAGAGCTATTGAAGCGGGATATATTCCAAAAGAGTATGAAGCAGAAGCTCAAAAAATGTGTGAACAAGCACTCAAACGATTTTTACATGAGTTCACAACAAATATGCGAAATGCAAAAGAAGATACACACACAGAACTAATAAGTGGAGCAATGGCTTCAATGATGAAAGAAAAAGTTTAAGGAAAAATTAGTGAGAAGAAGTAAAGCATTTATACCAACAAGTAAAGAAGCACCATCAGATGCATCGTTAGCGAGTCATATATTTTTAGCAAGAGCAGGGTTTATCTCTCAAAGTGCTGCGGGACTTTATAACTATATGCCTCTTGCAAAGCGAGTTATTAAAAAGATAGAAGCTATAGTAAATGAAGAGATGACGAAGGTAGGGGCACAAGAGGTTGAACTCTCATTTGTAACACCAGCTGAGTTATGGGAAAAAAGTGGAAGAATAGAGAAGTTTGGAAAAGAACTCCTGCGTTTTCGCGATAGAAAAGACAATATGTTTGTTCTAGGACCAACTCATGAAGAGATGATGGTTGAACTCATCAAAAATCGTGTAACTTCATATAAGAACCTGCCACTTAATTTGTACCAGATAAAAACAAAGTTCCGTGATGAAGCGAGACCGCGTTTTGGGCTTATGCGTGGACGTGAGTTTATCATGAAAGATGGTTACTCTTTTCACTCTAGTGAAGAAGATTTAGACCGTGAATTTACAGAGATGGAAGCGGCATATAAAAAAATATTGACTCGTTTAGGGCTTGATTACCGTGTAGTTGAAGCTGATAGTGGTGCTATTGGTGGAAGTGGAAGTAAAGAGCTTATGGTTATAGCTGATAGTGGTGAAGATACTATAGCAGTCTGTTCTAAGTGTGAATATGGTGCAAATATTGAAGCTGCTGTAAGTGGAGAGCGTAAAGTTATACCTGAGGCTCCAGAGGCTGTATTTAACAAGTTCGCTACGCCAGATGTAAAAAGTATAGAAGATTTAGCTGCATTTTTCAAAATAGACCCTTACTATACAGTGAAATGTGTAGCGAAAAAACTTATTTACGAAAAGGAAAGTGAAATTGTACTTTTCTTCCTTCGTGGATCTGATAATCTTCAAGAAGTAAAAGCTGTAAACGCAGCGGGTGCTTTAGAGATAGAAGATGTGAATGAAGAGGAGTTAAAAGCTTTAGGATTAGTTCCTGGGTTTATAGGTCCACTTGATCAAGACAAAGCAAAACATGTGATAGATATTACACTAAAAAATGCAGCAAATTTAGTTTGTGGTGCAAATGAACTTGATTATCACTTTGTTGGAGCAGATTTGTCTGTTATAAGTGATGTTGCATACTTCGCTGACATTGTAGAAGTAAATGCAGGCGATTCTTGTCCAAAATGTGATGGAGAACTTTCATTTACAAAAGGTATAGAAGTTGGACATATCTTTAAACTCGGAACTACTTATGCAAAGGCTCTAAAAGCAGAGTACTTAGATGAAAACGGAAAAGCACAGCCGTTTATCATGGGAACTTACGGTATGGGAATCTCGCGTTTAGTGGCTTCTGTGATAGAACAGCATCATGATGAAAATGGTTGTATCTGGACAAAAGCAACTGCACCATATATGGTAAACATCATGGTAAGTAATATCAAAGATGAAGCACAGATGGCAGCGGGAGAAAAGCTCTATAAAGAGCTTCAAGATGCAGGTGTTGAAGTTATCTTAGATGATAGAAAAGAACGCTTCGGTTTTAAGATGAAAGATGCTGAACTCATTGGTTTTCCATATACTGTTATCATCGGTAAAGAGCTTGTAAATGGAAATGTTCAGGTTTATGATAGAGTCTCGACTGAGAAAACAGCTGTCAGTGCAGATGAAATATTTACTAAAGTGATGGAACTCATTTAATATGGTTTACTTTATCATTTATCTCTTTTTAGAAGTATTACTCTCTGTAAGTATCTCTTCTACTCTTGGTGGTTTACTAACCTTTGTAGAGATAATGGTAAGTGCGGGAGTAGGTGTAAGCATACTTATAAACTTTAGAAAAACTCTTGTTGAGAATATGACGGCAGTTTCGTATAACTGTATAGATTTAGCACAGTTTCAGCGTTTAAATCTATTTACACTCTTTGGAGCAGTTTTACTTATTATTCCTGGTTTTTTAACAGATATAATCGGAATTTTGATGCAGTTTAGTGTATTTACGAGTATGTTGGTTAACCGTTATAATGTAAAATCAGGAAACTGTGATGAGCAAGCTCATCCACAAAACAATTTAAAAAAGGATTCAGATGTCATTGATGTTGAAATTATTAGCACTCACACTACTATTAACTAGTGGAGTATATGCAAAGAGTACAAGCCAAAAAATTGAGAGTTATTTGCTAGATAAGTATGAAGATAATCCAAAGATAAAGACTATTATAGTTAAAGTTGAAGAGGTAAAACCACTTCCTGATTTAAAAGGATGGGATGCTTACATAGTAGGTCTAAAAGCTACTCTTAAAAATAAACCAAAAGAGCTAATCAAGCAAAAAGCTATCTGGTTTTCCAATGGAATAGCTATTACACAAGAACTTACAAGCCTTAGCAATGGTTCTAATTATATTGATGATATAAAACCGAGTATTAAAGATTCTGAATATTCAAAAGAGAACCTAGTGTATGGTAATGAGAATGCAAAGCATAAGGTAGTAATTTTTTCAGATCCATTATGCCCATTTTGTAGAGACTTTGCTCCTGATTCTCTTAGATATATGAAAAGGTATCCAAATAAATTTGCAGTTTATTATTATCATTTCCCTCTTTTACGCATTCATCCTGCATCAGCTATTATAACTCGTGCTGCTATAGTGGCAGAGCGACAGGGTATTAAAGATGTAAGTATCAAAATGTACGATATTGAAGTAAGTGCTAGAGAAAAAAGTGTAGATAAAATACTTGCTGCATTTAACAAGGTTGTAGGATCACATGTAGTGGAAAAAGATGTTCAAGATCCATCTATTAGTGCTGCTATAAACCGTGATACACAGTTTGCTAACAACTTGTTTGTAAGTGGAACACCTACTATATATTTTGATGGTAAAATTGACAAAACAAGAAAAAAATTTAAGACAGTAAAGTAAGTAATGAAAAAAATAACAATAGCAACAAGGGTTTCAGATTTAGCACTTTGGCAAGCATACCATATACAAGAAAGAATTGAGACTGCATACCCTGAGATAGAAGTAGTACTTAATAAAATAGTAAGTAATGGCGATAAAATTTTAGATAAACCTCTTGCACTTATCGGTGGTAAAGGTCACTTTACTAAAGAACTTGAAGATGCAATGCTAAGAGGCGAAGCGGATATCGCAGTACACTCGCTTAAAGATGTACCGACTTACATACCTGAGGGTTTAGACTTATGTGCAGTAACACAGAGACAAGATCAAAGCGATGTTTTTTTATCTCATAAGTTTACAAGTTTAGAAGATTTACCTATTGGGGCTGTTGTTGGAACAACCTCACTTAGACGCCGTATGCAACTTTTGCAACAAAGACCTGACTTAAAAGTAAAAGATTTACGTGGGAATGTTAATACGAGACTTCGAAAATTAAGTGAAGGTCAGTATGATGCTATTATCCTCGCATGGATTGGACTCAACCGTTTAGACTTACTCAAAGACATCCCTTTCGCGCAGAAGCTTTCCCTTGATATGATGATACCTCCTATGGGTCAAGCGGCTTTAGGAATCGAGATAGTTTGTGGTAATGATAAAGTTCGAGAAGTAGCAGAGTCACTTAAAGACACAGATACATATGCTTGTACCGTGATAGAACGCCAATTTATCTCTAAAATTGGAGCAGGGTGTTCTGCTCCTGTTGCTTGTAATGCTGTAGTAAACGCAGGTGAAGTTACTTTTAGAGTTATGCTTGGTTTTCCTGATGGAACAAACATTATGCAAGAAAAAGTTGTAAAACCTTTGAGCGAATGTGAAAACTTAGGTGAAGAACTTGCAAAGAAAATGATAGATGCAGGTGCTTTAGAACTTTTAGAAAATGCAGCAAAAATAGCATTTAAAGATGAAATGCCACAAAGACTCTAATCGATGAAAGCAACTATAAAATTACTGAAAAAACATGATGAAATTAGAGTTATTGATGCAGAGTTAGATATATACCTCGAAATAGCACACTTGGCATATGCAGAGGTGAAAAAAGAGGATGGTGGTAAAGCCCTTCTTTTTACAAATGTTGTAGATAAAAAAACAGAAAAAAAATTTAATGAACCTATACTCATGAATGTCTTTGGCTCATATAAACGCTGTGAACTTCTTTTTGGTCGTACTATAGAATCAGTTGCTGATGAAATAACTAAACTACTACATATGAAACCACCAAGCGGTTTTATGGGTAAAGTCAACATGGCGAAAGACCTTTTTTCTCTTAAAAACATTTTTCCAAAACGATTAAAAGGTGAGGGCGCTTGTCAAGCAATTCAGTTTTTTGAAGATGAGATTAACCTTTATGACCTACCAGTTCTTACAACATGGGAACAAGATGGTGGTCCTTTTATAACTATGGGACAA
>JALSMC010000272.1 GCA_026987995.1 Sulfurimonas sp.
AGTTCTGTGCTCTTTATTGCTCCAAATATATTTACAACTTCCCTCTATAAATTTTCCTCTTTTAGCTTCAACTGTGTCATCAATAATGAGCAATTTATGCTCACCACATTTATGCAATGGTTTTATCTTTCGCAAAAGTGCAGTAGCACTTAGTAGCAATAACTTTCTCCAGTTATAACGACTCTCTTTGATAAATCTATAGTAAGTATCTTTTCCAAATGCGCTATCACTTTGCTTGATAAAAGCTGATTGGCGTTTTTGCATCACAAGCATATACAGAAAGTGAAGAATAATTTGAAATGGAGAATAGCCAACTTCTCGTTTTACAAAGTTACTCTGTTTTAAAATCTTTGTGATTTTAATCTCTTGTAATACTTCCAGTATTGGATTCTTTAATAAACTCTTCATAGCATAGTTGATATAATTTGCAAGTTCCATAAAATAGACCTTTATAATGATGTTGTGGTAACAAAATTATACTGAAAAGTGGCTATTTGTGGGCTTTAATATTTAACTTAAGTCCGTGGATTTAGTGGAATCTATGTGCGAAAGTTGAGAACATTAGTAATACTTTCCCCTGTTAAAGGATTAGTTACTGTGTTCATTCTTGAGCCGCTTATAAAGCCTTGCTCGTGTTTGCTCATTGCAGCAGCAGTCATGGTTGCTCTTCCTCTTACCCATGCTTCAGCATCATCAGTTGCATTTCCATTGGAATCCAAGAATCCATATTTTTTACCATCTTTTAGATATTCTTCTTCTTTGCCTGCTGCTTTATATTGTGCTCTCTCTTCTGCTATTTGTCTGTTTTTAGCCTCTTTATTATCTGCAAACTCAGAAGCTAATGCCGAATGCGTTGCCTTTTCTATCGCTGTTCTCTCTTGTGCTTTTATGTATTTATCGCTCCCATCATGCTCATCAATAGTTTTCATATCCGCAGCCGTCTTACCACCCGCCAAAGTCCCAGCAGTCTGTGCTAACTTATCAGCAGCTTTTGAGAGGTCGTCTGCACTTTTTGTTAAGAGTCCATCTTTAGCACCACCTTCTTTAAGTTGTGCATCTAATACCTCTGCTTGTGTCTTAGCTTTTATCTGTGCATCTGTAACATCAGTATGAACTGCACCCTCTACCCCACCTTGGGCATCTAGTTTAGCTTGCGTGGATTGTTGTTGGCTCATTTCGCCATACATTGCGTTTTGGGCATAGTTAACGCCTGCATCAATATTTGATACTATTCCTGCAGCTTGACCTAGTTGTGAGTCTAGTTTTTGTTGAGAGATTGCAGAATACTGTTGAGCTAGTGTCATTTTAGTAGTATCATCTATAGTAGCATCTGCTGAAGCTATTTGACTATTAATTGACTTTACTTTATCTACATCATCTTTACTTAGTGTTCCATCAGTAGAGCTATTTAATATATCTGCTTTTGCTTGCTCAAGTTGAGTTTTTTTCTCTTGGGCACTTGCTCTTTGCTTATCACTCACAAGAGCTTTTGCATCATCTATATCTCCATCATTATCAGTATCATAATTTTCTCGGAGTGTTTGAGCATCTGAGGCAGACTGTATTCCCTTAGATTGAGCTTGTGTTATCATATCATTAATAGCACCCTCTACACCACCGTGCTCATCTATTTATCTATCATGGCAGCCTGAGAAACACCGTCCTCAACTGACACACTCTCTATGTCTGCCATGCTTGCTTGACCTGTTCCGCCTCCCATATTAGAACCAAAACCAGCAGTAGAAGCGGCTCTCTGCATAGCTTGACCACCGGTACCTTTTATATAGTTCTCTGGAGTGAATGCTTTAGAATTTCCACTATGAAGTATACTAGATGCATCTGCTGAACCTATCTGTTGATAGTTCTTCATCATATTATTATAAGACTCTACAGCACTCATACTGTTTGGACGAGTAAAGCCTTCTTTTGAAAGCCATGCACTAGCTTCTTTATCAGTCATTCCATCAAAATTCTGAGTGCTGTAGTGTCCGAGTAATCTATTCAAATTTAGGTGAACTATTTTGGTAATTCACCTATAAAACATCAAATCATCAACAGATTATCTTCTAAAAAACCATCAATAATCTCATATACTCCCCTCTCCTTTCGTCTAATATAACCCATGTCAATAAGATAAGCTCTTTTTTGTCTCAAAGAGTTTGCATCAAGAATTTGTCTCTCTCCACTTGCCATTCTATAGATAACATCGTGAAGATGTTCTTTTGTTTTTATCTCTTTAATATACTCGCTAATTAGATCATTCATCTCCTCTCTAGCTTCATCATAAGCTTTTTGTATAAGCAAATCACTAATGAGTTTGATATCCTCTTCTGTAATTAAGCTCTCTAAGAGTTGCATAACTAGCATAGTGTTAGCAGGATGTCCTTTTAACTTATGCAAAAGATTTAAAAGCAGTTCATCTGACTCAAATACTATCTCCTTGCTTTTAAATGCTTTAACCAGCTCTTGTTTTAACTCATCAATATCAAAACCATCAAGCACAAACTTTCTACAAAAATTAAAAAATGGAGATTTTCTATTTTCAAATATCTCTGTCATAAGTGTCATATGAGAACCGGCAAACATATAGCATACATTTTCATGCTGCTGCATCGTTCCACGCATCATCTCCAATATATCTGCTGTTTCTACCCCACTTAACTTTTTTACATCTTGAAACTCATCAAGCACAATATAAAAAGTTTCATCAAGCTCTTTTGCCGTTTGTTCTATGAGGTCAAGTATCTGTACCATTCTCTCATCCTCTTTCATTACAGCACCTCCAAAAAGCTCTACCGATGCTTCAAAGAGAGGAAGGGTTACTTTGACAGTTGTTTTATGAGTAAGTAAAAAAGAGACGGCATTTTCCTGTAGCTGTTTTAATGCTCCTTTAATACCCATTTTGGAATAAAGATACTCAAGGAGTTTATTGTTAAAGAGTTCGAGTCTTGGCGTTTTTCTAAAGTCTGCATAGAAGTAATCAAATTTCTTTGTTTGAAGTACATTTTTTAGTAAGGAGGTTTTTCCATATCTTCTTGGAGCTTTGAGCATAAAAGATTGGCCTCCAACCAAAAGAGAACTAATCTTCTTTTGTATATCACTCCGATCATAAAAAAACTTTCCTGTAACAGCACTTCCATATCGAAACAGCATTATAAACTCCTAATGTATAGATATTGTATATTATATCATAGATACATAATTTAATGTACAAATATTATATAATATATTGTATTATCTTAAAAAAATATAAAAAGTGTTGAACTGTTCACCATTTTCTATCCCCAGTAATTCCATACAAAATTAGACAACAAGCTAACTTTATATGTATAGTTTTATCATAGAATGATTGGGGTTGAATTTGGCTCATGTCATAAACGAGGTGAAGGGACTTTTGAGAATAATTTGCATCTACATCAGCGATTATTAATACAAAAGCATGGCTACTCTTATGAACAAGCACTACAAGGTGTAAGCTGGGAGATGAAACACTATCGAGCTAATATAACTGAGCGCTATTTAGGGGGATGACTTCAGGACTGTTTTTTAGGAAGCTGTATTAGACTCTCAAGTGGAAGATGCAGTCCTACTGCAATATTTCTTATCATAGTAAGAGATAAGCCTACTTTTCTATTTAAAACTTCAGAAACTTTACTTCTGTTGCCGATGTATGGAATAAGATCTTTTTGCTTAAGGTGCATCTGCTCCATTCTGACCTTTATTGCTTCTATCGGGTCTGGTTCAGCTATAGCCCACTCTTTTTCTTCATATTTTTCGATAAGCATTACTAGTACTTCTAGCTCATCACTCTCATTAGTTCCTAGTTCTGGGTTTAACTCCATGAGTGCATCAATTCTCTCAAGTGCTGCATCATAATCTTTTTCATTTTTTAGTGGCTTGAGTAACATCTTATATCTCCTTTGCATCTATTTTGTCATATTGGGCATGTGTGCCAATAAACTTTACTCTTACAATCTTTCGTAAATAGTCAATATGGACAATTAATCTATAATCATTTCCTTTGATATTAAAGACTACTCTGTTATCTGCTAAAAAAGAAGCAGATGAGTAAACTCTCTTAATATCAGTAGGAGAACTCCAAGTTGATTTTCTTGCATCACTATGCCAAACTTCTAAAGCTGATTTGGATTGTGGGTGTTGCTCATAAAATTTCACTAGAGTTCTTTTACTGATTACATTCATAGTCAAAGTATAAAATAAATTCCCTTTAAAGGAACTTATTGCTCCATATAACACTCCACCATCAGTAACATATCCTTTCCCTTATCAATTCGCATAAATATGCTTCCTTTATATTCATAAGAGAGAAGGTAGATTGTGCTATCCCAATGAGTGAGATAAACATCCTTATACTCATAGAGGAGTTTTCCATCTCTATTAAAGAGGTGTACTAATTTCTTTGGTTTAGGTGTTATTTTTACTTGCTCTTCTTTATTTGAAGTACCTTGTAAAGCTTTAAGTGCTAATAATATAGCTCCTGTACCTAGGATACTTATTAATATTATAGTTGTATTCATCATTTCTCTTTCCTTTTAAGTTCTTTGTATGTTTTTATTATTCATCTCAACTCTTGCTTCATCTTGTGCAAGTAGTAACGGATGCGATGGTTTACCTCTCTATAGAGAGTACAAACATAGGGAACTTTTTCTTTGAGTATTAGTGTTTTAGACATATTTACTTCTCCTATATTATGGGCAGTATTTTTTCATAGAGTGTCACTATATGAGTAGAGACTTCTAGGAGTGCTGCTAAGATTATACATATCTGTTTGGTGAGTAATTTTAAGTGCATAATTCTCTCCTAGTCGTTATTTAGTACATAAACGGGTTTAGTCTCTGCAAGTATTGCAGCACCTACTATAAGTATAAACAGAGCACTTACAGCTTTAAGAGCTTTACTATAGAGCTTATCACCAAAGTAAATAATCCAATAAGCTATAATTACTTGTGCAAGATGCCCCTTCCTAAAAAACTCATACTTATAATAACTCCATGTAAATTCATTGAGCCTCTCTATAAATATATACAACGCCATTAAGCCTACTAAAAAACCTATGATTGCTAAAACTGCCATTTTTTGCTCCTCAAACAATTTATAAGAAATATGTAATATACTTCTTATTAGGCTTAGTATATTGTATATCACTAAAACTGTCAAGTTTTAAGATAAGTTGTAATATAAGCTACTTTAGTCTATAATTTATGTAATATAATATACTGGATAACTAAAAATGAAAAAAGAAGAGTTTATTTCTCTGCTTAAAGATGCACAGATGAATAAAAAAGAGTTTGCTAAAATTGCTAATATTCCTTATGGGACTGTTAATGGATGGGGTGTTAGTAGAAAAGGGGTTGTTTTAGAGATACCTAACTGGGTCAAGCCTTTTTTATACTACTATAAGAGATCTATGCATTTGGATTATTTGACGGAGAATATTTGTATAAGAGTTGATGAAGTATAAGATGAAAAACGGCAGATGCCGTCTTTACTAAGGAGAGGTTTAGAAATTTTAGTCGTTTACAATTTGTGAAATTTTTACCTTAATCTCATCAATGTCTTTTTTTGTTAAAGTAGAACCGTTTTGACTAATGGTATATGGTATAGAAGCAGAGTATGTAACTTTAGAGCCTTCTCTATATGGAAATACTTCTACATACAATGCTACACTAGTTCCTTTCACATTTAAGTTAAAAGTATTTTGTTTTTTTGATTCTGTAATCTGTTCAGTTGAACGATATGAATAGTTTCCTAACATTCTTTTGAAGTTTGCATATATGGACTGTGCTGGGAAATCGCTATTTATTGTACCAATAAGTTTATATCTTTTACTGATTGATATGTTTTTTAGTTGAGAAAATATATTAAGAACATCATTTTTTAATTCCTCATTTG
>JALSMC010000273.1 GCA_026987995.1 Sulfurimonas sp.
TTGTCTAATAAGAGAGTCTTCAGACTGAGAAATCACACCATTGACACTCTCTATCTTCTCTCCAATAAGAGCATAAGCAACAACATTACCTGAAAAATCTTTAATAGCTTTTGACTTGATAAAATACTTATCCGTAATCTGAAATCCAACTGTCTGTACAATATTGATATTATTTAAATCGTTAAAAAAATCTTGATTTACCACTTTCTCTTTTACAGCTAAAGTGAAATTTCCAATCTTTGGAGCACTTTTGAGTGCTGTTGCAGTTGAGAGGTAGTTATTATCTATTACTATTGCTATTTCGTAGCCATTAACTTTACGAGCATTCTTTACTATGGAGTTAAGTCCTTGCATAAACTCAACTGAACCTAAGTACTCATCATCTTCTATAATAGGAGCAACTCCTCGAAGAACAAGCCCTGCACGACCAAGTTCTACTGCTACTAAAGGTGCTTTAGTATTTTTTACACTGACAACAGTTTTTCTAAATCCGCTCAAATCATCACCAAATTTCTGTGGTTTCCAAGCTCTTAAAAAGCTATGGAGACTTGCATCATGAATATGGATTTTTATATTTTTATAGTTTGTGAAATTTTTAAACTCTTTGGAGATAGAGCCTAGACCATCTATGGCTATTTTTCTGTTGTTTTCTTTGAGTGCTCGTACCACAGAGTAGTTTTTAGAAATATTTATGGCATTGGTAATACCGATATTCTCTTTACCACTCATCAGCTCGGTATATGTTCTACTAAGTGACTCTGACTCTTGCTTGTAAACATTCTCTTTCATCTCTGTGATAGAGAAGTAGTAGTTTGTTAAGATAACCATAAACCCTATCACAATAGAAAGGATAAGTGGTATATGGATTTTTTTACTGATTGACATGTCTTTTATTTTTATCATAATGCTATAGCCTTGTTATATAAGTTAAGAATTATATCTTTTAACCTATATTATAGCACTTAATGAATAAAAAAAATTTACCCTCTAAGACTTACTTTTGTTTACCATTTCCATAATGCTCAAAAAGGTACTCAACGACAGTATTTATATCTTTTTTAGTCATTGGTGCTTTAAAGTGAGTAATCATCTTATCTGTTTTTTTAGCCCAAAACTCTTTAGACTGAGGACCTTGGTTTATGATATAACCAAATGAGTGACACATCAAACAGTTTGCTTGAACAGCATCAAAACCTTTACCCATCTTAATCTCATAAGAGATATAAGGAACTTCAACATCTTGGGCAACTTGTGCAAACAGTGAACTAAATGCTAATAAACTTAATAATAATATTTTTTTCATATCTTCTCCTTAAACCACTTCAACTTCAACAACATCTATACCGTTATATTTATAACCACCATGGTTCCATAATATATCTTTTGAAAGAGGCTGTTCCTTACCTAAACGATTAATCGCTTTTGCCATAATACTTACTTTTCCATACTTAGTAGGCTTATAAGTAAATCTAAATTCTGTAAATGCATAACGACCATTCTCTTGTTTTAGAAGTGCTTCATCCCAAGTTTTTCCTTCATCAGTAGAAATCATCACTTGACGAATACCATGTCCATCATCAAATGCGACACCACGAATAACAATATGTGCATTGTGGTAAAGCTTCATACCATTTTCAGGATAGCCAATAATAGACTTCACATTCATAAATGTAATAGGCTTCGTTTTTTTGAACTTATGATCTGGTGTTTCACTCTCTGTTTCATTATCAGGTACACGATATGCTGTGTCCATAAAGAAAAGAGACTTGTACTTGTTTGTAACAGTAATGTTACTTAGCATTTTCACCCAACTGTCAGAGTAGTACCCAGGAAGTACTAAACGCAGTGGAAAACCATTTAGGTATGGTAGGTCTTCTCCGTTCATCTCGTAAGCTACGATAACATGATCATCAAGTTCAGTTAACTCTAGTTCACGTACAAAGTTTGGCGTTTCATAATAAGCAGCTTTTTCAAGACCATTAAACCCTATCCACTCTGCATCTTTTTTAAGTCCTGCACGGTTTAGTAAGTCTGAGAGTCTAACACCCTTCCACTTAGCACAACCCATAGCTCCACTACCCCACTGAATACCACCAGCTATAGGAGTAAAAGCAGAACGACTGTTTCCACCACACTGAAGAACAGCTGTAACTTCTACTTGTTCGAAGTCATTTTTTAGTTCTTTAAGTGATATATTGAGCTCTTGATCAACAAGTCCATCTATCTTAATTCTAAAAGACTCTAAGTCAATCTTTGTTGGAATATCTGGAAGGTGCCAACGTACAAAAAACTCATCATTTGCTGTAATTCCTTTAGCAAATACAGACCTTGGAGACTCTAAGAGTGGTGGTCTATCTGAGTAAGTAATCATCGGACGCTTTTCAGGAAATGCCATTTTTGACATCTTTTGTCCATCTTTTGGTTGATGTGTTTGCCCAGCACTAAGATTTGTGCCTAATATCGCAGCAGATGCGACTATTGAAGTTTTAAAAAATTCTCTTCTTTGCATATTTTTATCCTATAAAAATTTATTATAAGTATTATTATAGCACTTTTCAATTTAAAAAGAGTTAAATCGCTTCATAAGAATTTCCTCTAACTGGAATTTCTAAAAGACCTTTAAGAGTACGAAATTTTGTAGGGAGAGTCTCTCTTTTACCTGAATTACTTGCTTTAAACACTGAAAAGTGAAGGTGCGGACCACTACTGTATCCTGTACTACCAGAGTAGCCTAATGGCTCCCCTCTTGAAACAGCTACACCCTCTTTTACAATAACCCCATGATATTTTAAGTGGTAGTAAGTAGCAAAGGTGCCATCACTGTGCATAACTCTTACATAGTTTCCTGAACTTGCATACTTTTTATCAAAACCACCCTCATCTGAGTTTGATTTTGTTTTCACGACAATACCATCTCGTGCAGCATATATTTTTGTGCCTACTGGCATTACAAAGTCTATTGAGTAAGCAGAACTACCCTTATGTGTCTGTTCCCCATTATAACCTTGACTCACTATATGTGAAGTACCTTGCTTAAAGGGTAGTCTGTAAACATAATTTTTATCATGTATCGCATCTTTTGAACCCATGGTATAGCTCCAACTAAAGCCGTATCTAGATTCTCCAGAGCCCAGTACTAAAGTAGTATAGTGGTATTTACTCTTGGCTTTTAAGACAAACTCTTTTGGTGGTTTCATAGTCATCTTTATGTTTTGTACAACAGGTCTCACTCCAATAGTCACATCATAAATATTTTTATTATATATAAAAACTTTAATTGTATTTGCAACCCTTGTAGTAATAATATCGACACTTTTTTTTGATTTTTCTTGTGAATCCGAGTTGTAAGAAGAGTGTATTATCTCAGCAGCGAAGAGTTCTTGTGTGGCATTAGCTAACTTTTCATTTGCCATATTTTTTTCTAAGATTTTACACTTTACATTTTTTTCATGCTTATGTTTAAAGTAAAAATCTATAGCTTGTTTACGGAGGTTAGTATTTGTAAAGAGTCCATCAAAAGCATACGATGTTAGCTTTAAAAAGAGTTCATAATTATCATCTTTTATACTGTTGCTTATTTCTTGATGTAAACTATGCAATAATTTATCATATTTTGATTGTAATTTTCTCAAACTTTTTAAGTACTCTTTCTTTTTTCTTTTATCATCTGAAGTGTCGATTTTGTTACCATATAAGAGTAATTTATCGGCTGTATTTTTATACTCAAGTATGAGAGGTTTTAAACTTTCTACATCTTCATATTTTTCAAAGTGTTGTACTGATTCAAAAAGAGGAATACCTAGTCGTGCGAAAGATTTTGGGTAAATGGGACTAGCCAAACAGAAGCTAAAAAGAAGTGTTACAAAAAGTAGAAATTTAACTAGCACTAAAAATACTTAGGAATTAAACTTTTTATCTTTTTATATATTTTCTCAAAATCTGTTGAATAAATGCGGGTATCGGCTATGCTTGTTATGAAGTTCGTGTCACGGTTGAAACGCGGGACAAGGTGCATATGTATATGCTCTGCTATCCCTGCTCCACCAGCAGCCCCAAGGTTCATACCGATATTTACACCATGTGCACCAAAACCCTCTTTGAGTAGTCTAACACCCTTTTGAGCTAAAGTAGCCATGTGTAACCAAGTCTCACTCTGTAGCTCTTCGAGTTTATCAGTATGCAGATGGGGAATAATCATAAAATGCCCAGGAGTGTAAGGGTACTTGTTCATCACAACAAAACAGTGCTCATCACGGTGTAAGATGTGAAACTCTGTATCTTTGTCTGCGTTTGCACTTATGTGACAAAAAACACAGCCTTCTATCTTTGTTCCAGCGATATACTCATCTCTCCATGGTGCATATAAAATATCTTCCATTTTTGCATACTCCTTTTTTTAGTGACTAACAGCTCTACCTAAAACTTTTTCAACTGAGTCTATCTTTGTTTTAAGACGATTCTCAGTGTTGTGACGGATGTCAAACTTGAGTGAAGAGTAAACTCTCTCACAGTCACTTACCTGCTCATAAGCAAGAGCTATAACATCTAAAGCCTCTCTCATACTCGGAGCCTCTATAACTGTTCCCATTGGTGTTAGCTGGTATGGTACACCTGACTTATCTATAGCATCTATGATTTTACTCACTGACTTAGAGACAGATGCCCCACCCTCTCTACCATCGCTTGATGTTGGAAACATACTGAACTCCACTAAAACACTTAACATAGACCTATCCTTGGGACTTTAAAAGTCAATTTATTTTTACTTTCTTGTTTTTGATACACAAAAATGATACAAGGATTATATCTTATCATGGTAAAATACTTACTAAGAAAAAATATTACTTACTGGTACAGACGAAAAATTAATAATTATGGAGAGGTGGTCTTTTCATTAAAGACTAAAAACCATGATATAGCCATGCTTCGGCACTCATACATTGATTATAAAATTAATCAGCTTATATATAAAGGAAGCTTTAACACTATGACAGTTTCAGAAATTAGACAGATAATAGCAAAATACAAAACTTACATGATTGAAGAAGAGTATAACGATTTTGAAGATATGAGAGATAAAGACTTATCTGTAACTCTTAATGATAAATTTTACGGTGGTCATACTAGTGAAGCACTTGATTATGCTATTAATCGTTATAAAACTATACATGAACAAAATAATCTTGAACTTGTCAAACAAGAGACAAATAAGATTTTAAAAAGAAGTAATCTACAAGAGGATTTAGAAAAGTTATTAACAGATAAAGATAAGACTATTTTTCACTGGGAGTTATTTAAGGCTGAGTGGGATTTATTGCACGAATCTTATGAGTCTCAAAAAGAAGTAGTACAAACAACTGATAAACCACTTCCCACTCAAGATATAAATATGATACTACAATATCAACAAATGCAAAAAAATCATGAGGAGCAAGTAAAAGAAGTAAATATAATTAGAATATCTGAACTTGTAGACAAGTATATTAGTGAAAAAAATAATGTTAATGATTGGAGTGATAAAAACAAAAGAGATATTATCTATGTACTAGGTAATTTATCTAGTTATTTTGACGACAGCGACATTAAAAAACTACACAGAGAAGATTTTGTAACGTTTAGAGATAAAGTATTAAGATTTTTACCAAAAAAATCAACTAAACTGATTTTTAGAGATAAAACGACGAAAGAAATTATACAAATAGTTAAAAGTAAAAAATTAGAATGTCTTGAAAAAGGCACTATAAATAAGCACTTAAGACGAGTACACCAAGTTTTTGAGTGGGCTTACAATAATGATTATACAAGCAAAAATTTAACAAAAGATTTAGCATTTAAAGAGTCTAAAAAAGCTAAAAAACAGAAGACTGCTAAAATTCCCTATACAAATGAGGAACTAAAGCTACTTTTTGAGAAAAGCCCATGGTACACAACAGAAATAAGTAAGACTCTAAAGAATAATCCCGAACATATTTTTATCCCTCTCTTATGTCTTTTCACTGGTGCAAAACCTACGGAACTTGCAATGCTACAAGTATCTGATATAAAAACCAAAGAGGGAGTTATTGGAATAGAATTTAACGACCATGTAAAAAATCACTATAACCTAAGATTTACTCCATTGTCTAAAATCCTCTTAGATATAGGCTTTTTAAACTTTGTGAAATACCAAAAAAAGCTCAAATACAAGCAACTTTTCCCAGCTATTAAAATGTATGAAAGCGGTGGAACTAACTTTACAAATAACTATACTATATACAATAGAGAATTTATCAGTCAAGAGAAAGATAAAACATTTTATTCACTTAAACACCTAGTCAATCAGAAACTAAAAAATAAAGAGAAACCTCTATATATAATTAATGACATTATGGGACATAGTGACGGATATGGAAATAAAGATATTTCAGTTTATGGAGACGAATTTATGCCAAATGAGATTTTAAGAAATACTATAAATGAGTGTTTGGTTTATGATTTAGATTTTAGTAAAATTAAAAAAGTTATCATATTAAAATATAAATAATTACTTTATCAACTCTTCCATATTTATTTCAAGAGCCTTAGCAATTTTGTAAAGTTGTTCTATATTGAAGTGCTTATTATTTGCATTGTTTTCACATGCACCAATATAAGCACTATTCTTAAATCCAATAGATAAAGAGAGTTCCATTTGACTCATGCCTTTTTCATTTCTATACTTCTTTACATTATCTGATATTTTAATATGCAAGTCTTTAATTTCTTGCTCGGTGGCATTTGATAGGAACAAATTTACTCTTCTCTAATTAAGTTTATCTTTGCTTAATAATAGTTTAATTATAATTTGTTTTCAAATACTTATGTATATTATATCTATGAGTATCCAAGAGGAATTAATGAATAAAATAATACTTTCGTTAGTTATGGTTGCTACAGTATCTTCTGCAAGTTGGATAGGTGCTTTAAAGCCCGATAAAGAGGTTGCTAATATTTCTTTATCAGTAGGTCAAGCAACTATAGAGAGTGAAACAAGCCCTTTATATAGCTTAGACTTTGGAGGAAACTATTATTACGATAACGGTGTTCTGTTGGGTGCTAATATTGGTTTAGGCTATACAAAAAATTCTAATAGCTTGATAGATAATAAAAATATCTTTGAACTTAACGGTAGGTTCAAACTTGGTTACTCATTTGGTAATATGGAAAAAGGTTTAGCTTTATATGCTTTAACTGATTTTTCATATCTCATGTATAACCGTTTGGACACTCACTCAGAGGATAAAGCAAACTTTGCACAAGGCATTGGCTTTGGTGGTGGTTTAGAGTATCGTTTTAATAACGATTGGCTCTTAGGTGCTTCATATACAACTACAAAAATGACACCAGACAGCGGTGCTAATTTTGATTATAACAAAGCACTATTTGGTGTTGGTTATACATTTTAAATTTAAAGGAA
>JALSMC010000274.1 GCA_026987995.1 Sulfurimonas sp.
TAACCCTTTTTTTATTATGTAAACTACTCAATTTTTACACATATGTTTCATGCAATTCATGGACTTTAGTTGATTGTTCCAGCCTATCAGTAAGAAATTTTCAATATAGTTTTTCCAACAAAAACTATTAATAAAGGCTATTTGATGAAGCTTGAAAATTATATCAATAATACTATAAAAAGTTTATTAACAACTCCAATTTTAGTGCTCCTAAGTAATGTCTCAAGATAAGTGTTAATTCCTGCAGTGTTTAATACTTTTATTTCTTCATTCATTGTTTAATCCTAATTGTACCAACTGTTGGGTATATACTTAAAACCAACAATCAGACTTATGAATATACATGCCATCAGACAAGTACACCATCTCATCAAAGTCACCATGATAGCCAATATCGGCTTTGCTGTCATACATTCGTAACTTATCTCTTTCTGAGTGTTTTGATGTTTGTAAGATTTTTCTATATCCTAGTTCATCAGCGAAGCTATTATATAAATATACCATATTATGCCAGCTTTTTCCGTTACTGTTAGCTAACCTTTGCTGGATGCTTCTAGGTACTTTATTTATATAACTTACTTTATACTCTCTGGACATATACTTTCTACTACCAGGGATTGTCACTGTCTTTCCTATGTATTGATTCGCTATAGTTGCAAATAAACGATCACTGTATTCAGGGTATATACAAGATTCATTACTTGTTGTTTCCTCATCTTCAAAAAGTGCCATGCTTCTTCCTTATTTGATTTACTAAATTATAGAGAATTTTATGGACATATTTTGTCTAAAATATTACTTTTTTAATCTCGTCATATTTCTCTAGAGCATTCTTTTTATACTTTTGAGGAGATTCATCACCACCAAAACCCCGTACATTATCGCCTATAAAAACTTTGGCTTTAATAGCACTATTTTTTAAAGATATTGAATTAGAATCTACCAATGCAAATGTAACTTCATCTTGAATATTTTCCTTATGAAGCTTCTCAACTACAGCAGATCCAGCAGAACCAACTCCTATTACAACTATCTTCATATTATTTCTCCTCTATAGTAGTTAGATACTCTTTAAGCTCATTCTCTATCTTCTCTTTGAGTGTAAGAGGCTCTACTACTACCATATGTGGCAACCACTTCTTCACAAGCTCTTCCATCTCCATCTCTTGAGTTACTTTAAAAGAGAGTACGAGTGCTCCATCTTCTTTAGTCTCTACTACTTTTTGAGATGGTAAAAACTTCTTTGCTTTAAAAAACCTAGCTTTAGCACTTGCGACTTCCACTATCACTTCTACTGTATATTTTCTAAACTCTGGTGTGTACTTAGACCATGGCGTTTGCATGTTCTTTATGAACTCTTCTATGTCAGGGTTTATGTGAAATGTTTTTGATTGTATCTCTATCTTTTGGATATTAGCGAGTCTGAAGTTTGTGAAGAGAAACTCTACGCTTGTGTTCTCACATGCAAGGTAGAAGTTTTCATTCATAAAGACTATCTTGTATGGTTTGACACTGTATGTAGTAGTCTCACCATTTACTTCATAAGTTACAGTAGTGTAGCGTTTATAGTGTATGGCACTCTCTATCTCTTGTAGGAGTTTTACATCACTCTTTTTAGTCTCATAAGGCTTAGTGATAAACTCATAACAATCTTTAGACTTTTTTATCCTCGCGTCTATGATCTTTTTATCTGCTTGGCTGATGTCAAGACTATCTAAGAGGTTGTTTCTTTGAGCGATGTTAAAGGTCTGTACCATAAGAGCAAGGGTGTCTTTGTCAAGGAAGTTACTAAAGACCTCTTTGGTTATAGCCTTATATCTTCCTTTCTCCCCCTTACCACCACGAATAAGCTCAAAACTCTCAGGAAAGTACTCTTTTATAACATCAAGGTCTCTTCGTATAGTTTTCTCACTCTTACCAAACCACATATCATCGTTTTGGAGTGCTTCTATACTTACTACACTACCACTGTTAAATCGTTTGAGAAGTTCAAGTACTCTTGCTTGTGGGTTTGTTGCCATTTTTAGTGTCCTATTCTTTTTATTATGGCACTATTATATCTTATTGGCTGGTCGTATTGTGTCTAGGTTTTATAAAATATCATCTATGAGTAGATACATCCATCCATCATCAAACTCCTCAAAACCGAACTCAGTATAAACTTCTTTCACACATTCATTTATGGGAGTTAAAATGACAGCATCAAGTTGTGAAACGGAGTTCATTTGAATTGCCTCTTGAAGAGCAAAGTTTAAGAGGTAAAATGATATTTTAGAATTAATTTCTGTAAATATTTTCCCTCTATAACTCTTAGAGATAAATATAAAGTCTATACAAAGAGCTGAAAAGCTTCCAACTAGTTCAAAGTTTAAAGCAATTAATCCACAAGGAATAGAATTCCCGTTTATTTCATCATATAAAATATGTAATCTTGATTTTTTATCTACAGCATGAGTGATGATATTAGCAAGTAAACTTTTTTCAATCTCTTCACTTTTCCCATCATCATAACATGAGCTATTCTTATGATCTGAAAGCTCAAGTTTGTTAATGGTTTGTGTTAAGAGTTCTTTGTTGGGGTTAGTAAGTGTTTCAAGGGTAAAAGACATGAAAATATTAAGCAGTTCTTCTGTTAAATTTAACTTGAGAAGCTTGTACTAATATTTTTTTATGTTTACTTTTTTTTGCTTTAGCAATTGACTCTCTAATACTTTCTTCATTCAATGTTAAATGCTTTTCAGCTATTTTTCCATCTTTATCAACTGTAAGTGCCATTTCATCTCCTTGTCGTATTTCATAATTATAACACATTTTGAGTACTTCTATACTTACTACACTACCACTGTTTAATGGTATGAGAACTTTATATATTCAAGTTATTTCAAAATAACTTTAAAAGTAACCCTTCTAGATTTTTTCTTAGATTCTATATTGCTATGTGCTATAGACTTTGAAGAGCTATAACCACTTCCCTTGAGTACTTTTGAAAGCCAAACTCGGATAGGTTTCTTTTGTTCTCTAAAGAGATGGCTCATCGTTTCGTATGAACGGTTGAGTGAGAGTTTTTCGTTGTTGAGGTATGTGTCTGTAAAGTCTGATTTTCCCCATTCGCTTGATGTATGACCATTTATCTCTAAAGTTCTTATATGCTCTTTATTTGCATAGATGAAGGGCATTAGTTTTGAAGAAAAGAGAGTTAAAAAGTCTTTTTGCTTTTGAGTGAGATTATAGGCTCCTACATCGAAGTAAAGTAGAGGGTCTATTATATTAATACTCAGATCTTTTTTTATCGCTATCTTTTTTGCTTTGATCTCATCTTTAAAAATTTCACAAAGTTTTTCATAAAAACTAGCTACACTTGTTGATACTTGAGACATAGTAGCATCTCGGTTAAGTTTTGTTATCCACATGTTTGTCTCTTGGGAACTGTTGTCTGTGTGAACACCTGCAACTGCTGCTAAAGAGTTGTGCATGATAGTGACAGCATTAAAAACATCATAATTTTCTTGCCCATAATGCTCTTGTGTTAAAAGCACAAAAGAAGAGTCCAAAATCATTGCCAAACCATCAGTGTTGTAAACATCTTTAACATAACCAACGGCTATAAATTTTCCATTAGAATACTCTTTTATATCATTAATCTCACTAGGGTAAGTAGTAAATATCTCTTTATCGATAAGAATATTTTGGTAAAGATCAAACTTTATAAGACGGATATGCTCTTTTTGCATATGATTATACTGAGTGAGTGCTAGAACGAAATTATTGTCTTTTAGTCGAATGATTTTTTTAGGTACAACGGTATTATCATTATTTGCTTTTTCCTGATAATGCTTCAACCAAACTCTATTTCCATTTTCGGTTAAACGCATAATGCTAACGTCTCTATTTTTCTCATAAGATGTAGTACTTACAACTATGATAGAGCCATCCCTCGCTTCAACTGCATCAATACCCCTGTCATCATACATCGTTCCATACTTTTTACTCCAGAGCTTTTGACCATCTTTTGTAAAACGGGTAATGAAAATATCGTTATTGCCAAGTCCAGAATTGAACATATCATCACGACTTGAACGCGAAGTGAAGGAAGAACCAACTGCTAAAACACCACCGTCACTCATTAAAATCAAGTTATTCATTCTGTCGTAGTTCTTTGTTCCAAATGTCTTAGAGAAGAGTAAGTTTGCATTTGCATCGAGTTGAACAACAAGGAGTGAGCCATCAAGTGTATAACCACCAATGAAGTAGCCATTAGTAGGTGTCTTTACGACTGCAATTGCCTCGTTAAACTTAGGAAGACTTGAGACTGTAGAGAGTATTACTTTAGCTGTTTTATCTACTTTCATTATGTGCATTTGTGAGCCAAACTTATTCGAAACACTTGCTAAGTATTCAAATGGATCAGTATATGACTGTGCTGTTTTAGAATTGTTTTTATAATCTTTGGAAAATCCTACAGCACTGAGTGTTCTATCATAATCTTGTGTGATGTCAAAGAGAGCAGAATTAAATGGTTTTTTTACGATGATAGAGTAGTTAGATTTATTTGCAAATAGGGATGTTAGTAGCAGTAGGAGAAGTAGGGTGTTTTTCATTGCTTCGCTTTTTTAGTTAACTAAAGCAAAAAATATTCCTAAATGATGGTGTGGAAGTACTCCCAAAGAATGGGAGTGTAAGAAAACCTATTTAAGGTTTTCGAATGGAGCTACTACAACTTGTTTACGAGTTACAGTATATGGTACTAGTGCAGCTGCACGAGCACGTTTGATTACGATACTAATCATGTCTTGGTGGCGTTTACAGTTACCTGTTAAACGTCTTGGCATGATTTTATAACGCTCTGAAAGAGAGAAACGTAGTGCTCCTGCATCTTTATAATCCATGAAGTCTACTTTCGCTTCACAGTATTTACAATATCTTTTTTTATATTTTCTTTTTTCTGCCATGGTATTTCCTTTATGTTATCTATTTGTTAGAATGGAATTTCGTCTTCGTTTATGTCGTAAGATGGCATAGTGTCTGGCTCTGGCATCTTGCGAGTTTGCTGCTGTGGTGCTGCTTGGTTATTGTTATAACTTTGCTGCGCTGGTTTTTGATACGACTGCTGTTGTTGCTGAGGCTGTTGGTAACTTTGACCTTGACCTTGAGCAGGAGCATTGTATCCGCCACCTTGGTTAGCATTTTCTGTTGGAGCATTAGATGGTGCATTATATCCACCACCTTGGTTGTCCCCTTTAGAATCAAGCATTTGCATAGTTTCTGCAATCACAGAGTGCTTAGAACGTTTTTGTCCATTTTGGTCAACCCATTGCTCAAAATTTAATCTACCTTCAACAAGTATTTTACTACCTTTACGAAGATACTGGTTAGCTACTTCACCACTTCTACCAAAAAATGTAATATCTACAAAACATACTTCTTCTTTCTTTTCACCATTTGTAGTGAATTTTCTTGAAGTTGCTATAGCTGTTTTAGCTATTGCCGTTCCGCTTTGAGAATATCTAAGTTCGATATCACGAGTGAGGTTACCAACTAAAATTATTTTATTGAACATGTGCTTTCCTTAAATTGTTTAGTCTAAGACTACTCAGCTGCTGGAGCTGCTGCTTCTGTTGCTACTGGAGCTTCTGCTTCAACTGCTGGAGTTTCAACTGGAGCTTCTTCAACTGCTGGAGTTTCAACTTTCGCTGGAGCTTCTGCCGCTTTTTTAGCTTTTGCAACCATACCATTAAATGCAGCTATTTCACGATTTGTATCGTACTTAATAGTTACAAAACGAAGTAAATCTTCGTTAATACGGAAACGTCTTTCAATTTCAGTAATTGCTGATGGAGCAATTGATGAATAGATAACATGGTAATAACCACGTTCGTTTTTTTCAATAGGGTAAGCTAATTTTCTCATTCCCATTGGACTTGTAGCAGCGATCTCGCCACCGTTAGAAGTAATAACTTCTTCGATTGCTTTAACACTTGCTTGAATTTCTTCTGCTGTTAATGTAGGTTTTACGATTACTAGGTTTTCGTAGTTTCTCATATAATATGATCTCCTCTTGGTATTTGCCGTTATGGCGTATGTTTCCCCCTCGGATCGAAGCACGATTGCTTTGTCTATAATATCTTAAAATAAGAGATTACAAAGAGAAAGGAACCGCGATTATACATAAAACATGCTTAAATAGTTATTATTAAAATATTAGCCTATAGTAGAGGTCTATTAAAATTAAATGGCAATTTGCAATAAAAATTTCATATTAATATTTAAGAGGGTATAGTTTCACAAATAACATAAAGAATAAATCATAATGGCAAAACATAAACACAATAAAAAGAAACAAACTAATAGTAAAATACTGACCTATGTTGCCTGGACATTAGCTCTTGTAGCTTTAGTCTTAAGCTCACTTCTTGCTGGTTACTATATAGGATTTTCTGATGGAAAAACGAAAGCAAAAAAGATAGTTAATAAAGAAAAAACAAATAAAAAAGCACTCCTCAAAAAGTTAGATAAACCTAAAGCTAGTGTAAGTAACAGGTTAAAAAGTGTACTCAAAAAAGATACAAAACAGTATATTTCTGCATCACATGAAATCGATGGTTATGCTTTAGCACATGTGCCTAAAATGGCAGAAAGAAAAAAAGTTATAACTACACACAAGGCACGCTTAGCAATAATAATAGATGATGTAGGAACTAAAAGCCAAGTTAAAGCTATAAAGAGTTTAGGTCTTCCTTTAACGATGTCTTTTTTACCCCCAAGTAAGGCAAGACCAAACAGTGCTAAACTTGCTAAACTAGAAGACTTGTATATGGTCCACTTACCGATGGAAGCTCAAAACTGGAGTGCAGAAGAGCCAAATACACTGCGTATTCATGATAGACAAAATATAATATCTGCAAGAATAAAAGAGATAAAGAAGCTCTTTCCTAAAGTTAAATATATTAATAACCATACTGGAAGTAAATTTACTTCCAATGAAATTGCTATGAATAGGCTTATATTTGCCCTCAATGCGAATAATATTTTTTTCGTAGATAGTAGAACAACAGCTCAAACTAAAGCACCAAAAGTTTTGAAAAATTTTGGACTAAAATATGTTTCTCGGGATGTTTTTTTAGACCATCATATGGATAAAAAGTATGTGCTAAAGCAGATTAAGCAAGCGATAAAAATAGCAAAAAGTCATGGTACTGCGATAGCGATAGGTCATCCTCATAAAAACACACTTCAAGCTCTTTATGAGTCTAAAGAGTTACTAAAAGATGTGGAGCTAGTCTATATTAATAGACTGTAGTTTAAGATGATAGAAAATATAAACTTTTATATACAAGAGCTCGAAGCTATGAAAAAGTATCCTAAAGAACTTCTTTTTATAGGAGATACT
>JALSMC010000275.1 GCA_026987995.1 Sulfurimonas sp.
AGGTGATTTTAGAGTGAGTTTATCCCCCTCCATCGGTCTGTTAAACCCAAGCATAGGAGTTGACTTTCCACTTCTTGCGATGTCTATGATATTTGCTACTACTGCAGATGCAGTAGCATCACCACCAGCACCAGGACCATAGTATAGAGTTTCTCCTACTTTATCGCCCACAACAGAGATAGCATTCATAACACCATCTATCTTTGCTATCATCTCATCTTGTTTTATAAGACAAGCATGAACACGAAGCTCAACTTCATTTTCATCTTTTTTAGCGATACCTAAAAGCTTGATTGCATAACCGAACTCTTTAGCAAACGCGATGTCCTCACTACGAACATTATCAATTCCCTCAATGAGAATATCTTCAGGTTTCGCATCAATTCCGTAAGCTATTGAAGCAAGGATGAGAAGTTTGTGAGCCGCATCAAATCCACCAACATCAAAAGAAGGATCAGCTTCAGCATAACCTAAATCTTGTGCTTCTTTGAGTATAGCATCATATGAAACGCCATGGTTTGTCATCTCAGTCATCATGTAGTTACAAGTACCGTTCATGATGCCCATTATAGACTCGATATGGTTAGCAGATAAACCATCACGAAGAGCGTTAATGATAGGAATACCTCCAGCAACAGAAGCCTCATACTCAAACGCGATGTCTTTTGCTATAGCTTGAAGCTCATAACGGTGATATGCAAGCAGTGCTTTGTTTGCGGTAACAACTGCCTTTCCAGTGTTAAGTGCCTTCTTAACAACTTCAAATGGCTCATCAACCCCACCCATAAGTTCAACAACAATGTCTATCTCTTTATCTTCTAAAATATCATCAACATTGTCAGTGATAATTATGTCAAGACCTCTGTCTTTTTTAAGGTTTTTAACAACACCACTTTTAACAACGATGTCTACACCAGCACGAGCAGAAATAATCTCTGCATTATCTCTTAAAATCTCAGCGACACTAGTTCCGACTGTTCCAACACCAATTATTCCGACTTTTATCATATTACTTTGATTCCTCTTGAAACTGTTTTAAAAACTCTTTTATATTTCTTGCTGCTTGACGAATACGGTTATCATTTTCTATGAGAGCTATACGAACATACCCCTCTCCATACTCACCAAAACCGATTCCTGGTGCTACGGCAACTCCTGCTTCTGTAAGTAGGCGTTTAGAAAATTCTAAAGAACCAAGATGCTGTACACACTCAGGCATTTTTGCCCATGAGAACATACTTGCTTCATTTTTTTGTATATGCCAACCCGCTCTATCAAAGGCTTCGATAAGAACTTCTTGTCTATGGTTATACTTATCTGTTATGTCTTTAACACACTGCTGATCACCATTAAGTGCTACAGTAGCTGCCACTTGAATAGGTGTAAACATCCCATAGTCAAGCCAAGACTTTATCTTTTGCAGTGCACCGATGAGCTTAGTATTTCCAACAAAGAAACCTACACGCCATCCTGCCATGTTGTAAGACTTTGAGAGTGTAAACGACTCTACTGCAACATCAAGTGCACCTGGAACTGACATGATAGATGGCGTTACATAACCATCAAACGTGATATCACCATAAGCGATATCAGAGATGATATAAAATCTTTTCTCTTTAGCCATAGCAACAAGTCTGACATAAAACTCAGGAGTTACAGTTGCTGTTGTCGGATTGTGAGGAAAGTTTACAAGTACGTACTTAGGTTTAGGAGAACTCTCTTTAAAAACACGTTCAAGGTTCTCAAAGAAATGATCTTCATCTATTCTATACTTTTCATCAAACTTTATCCCAAACTTTACAACATTTCCACCCGCTAAGATGAAAGAAAACTCATGAATAGGATAAGTAGGATCAGGAACAACAGCAACATCACCAGGATTTGTGATAGCATATGTTAGGTGAGCATAACCCTCTTTAGAACCCATAGTGGCTACACATTGAGTCTCAGGATCAAGCTTGCAGTCATAACGACGTTCATACCAGTCCGCTATTGCTTGGAGAAGTTTAGGTATACCCTTAGAAGTAGAGTAGCCATGTGTTTTAGTTTTTTGGGCCGATTCAACAAGTTTTGCACGAATGTGCTCTGGAGTATCTCCATCAGGATTACCCATAGAAAAGTCTATGACATCTTTTCCAGCACGACGCTCTTTCATCTTAATGTCGTTAACCTCAGCAAATACATACTTCGGCAATCTTTCAACTCTGTTAAATCTTATCTCATCAAACATATTTAGCCCTCTAAATTTATTACTGACATTTTATCTAAATAAATTGAGAATAAGCTAATAAAGTGTTTTGCTACTTTTCACCTTGAGGTTTCAGTATCAATTCATCACGAATATTTTTCATAGTATAAAGGTCTGCTATTTTTATATACTTTGCATTTTGAGGAATATGAAGTTTCATATTACGATGAATTTTACTCTCTCGGATTACTTTTAAAAGATGTAGTGATGCATCATAATAAGCAATATATGGATACCAACTATTGCGACGACTACTCAAGATATCAAGAGTTTTTATTTTTGAAACATTGAGCCAATGAGCATAAGGAGAACGCTTCAAGCTGCTTTCTTCATGTGCAGTTAAGATTTCTATGTCTAAAAACCCCTTATCCATATCTATAATATAAGTCCATTCAAAAGCAGAGTTTCGTTCTATGTCTATAATTTTACAAGCACTTTTTCGTAGTTCTTCTTCTAAGACAAGAGGATCTGTTGCATACTCTGATGTAAGTGCTATATTCCATGTAAATTCTGAAGCATCAAGGTTTGAAGCTATTGTAACATAGCGATAGTAGCCAATATTTCTTAGAGTGTCACCCATAAGTTTCACAAAAAAGAGTGGTGCTCCACTTGTCTTAAAATTAAGTCTAAGTTCACTCGGTTTAGAAAAAAATAGTTTTAAAAGCCCATTATCTTTAAGTGTTTGCACCACTTTTACAGAATCTACTCTCTCATTTTCATAAAAAGCTGTTTCGGGCTCAAAAATCACTTTTATAAATTGACTATTTTCATTATATGTTTCTTCATCTAAAAAACTTTTTATCTTCAAAATAAGTGGATTTTCATTTACCTGTACTTCTTCAAATACTTCTACATCTAAAGCATATACAAAATTGACAATTAGGAAAAAACCTAATAGTATTTTTACCATTTACTACCTCTGTTTAATCTTTTGAACTCACTAAGAGAAATAGCTTTTACACTACCATCTTCATATAAATAGCGTATGTTATTCTTGGACTTTATTGTGACTTCTTCGCCATTTATAAACATCTTAATATAACCATGACCAAGAATAAGTAACCACTTTTTCTCTGGGTCAAGTTGTATTTCACCCTTAAATGTTTTTTGATTTTTTTTGTTTGTTTGGACATCTATATATCCTAACCAAACTTTTGACTTTGTAACAATTTTAAATGATTTTACAACTGCTTCAACATCCTCTATAGGCTCAAGTATTTTTTGAGTACTATTATCTTCATTTGTAATGTTATTATCAACTGTTATGTTTAAATCTTCTAGTGTGTTAACGGGTCTAATGCTCTCTTGTACTTTTTGAATAAGAACATCATCAACCACCTGCTCTTTCACTTTCTCTTCTCCGAAAAATCCGCTCTGATACATCATAACAATTAAAAATATAACTATTACAATAATCATATAAATAGTATTTGCTTTGTTTTTCTTTTGTGGTGCAACTAAGAGTCCCTCATCTAAGCTCGATGCCTCTTTATCATCAAAGTATGCTATACCAGCAGACTTAAGAGAGGTAAGGTCTATATGATACTCTTTTTCTAAAATAGAGATAAACCCTACAAACTGTACTCTTTGTAAACTATCAAAGTTATGTCCAAGAATTGCTTTTACATGTAAGACTGGGATATGTGTATCCTCATATATCTTCTGTGCACCTATACTCTTTAACTTCTCTAGTTCTTCACTCATTATCGCATCCTATCCATTAAAATTGCTCCTGCTACACTTACATTAAGAGAGTCAAATTCATGTTTCATTTTTATACTTACTGCACAGTCTAGTTTGGAAACTATTCGAGAAGTTAGACCTTCACCTTCACTACCTAAAACTAGTATCTTTTTCTTATCTATTCTCGTTTCTCTTATATCCATACCACTCATATCAGCACCATACGTTGTAAAACCTGACATTTTAAAGTCATTTATCACATCATGAATGTTGTTCTCGATGGCAAAAGGCATATCATAAAGAGCTCCCGTACTAGTTCTCATGATAGTATCGAGTGGGAGTTGTTTTATACCACAGGCGATGATTCCATCTACACCTAAAGCATAAGCACTACGAACAAGTGCACCAATGTTTCCTACATCTGTAACCCCTGAGAGGATGAGTACAAATTTCTTCTCTAAAAGGAAGTCATAGGGCTGAAGGTGAACATCATCTACCTCCGCTAAAAAACCTTGATGTGAAGCATTTTTACACATCTTTTGTGCCGCTTCATTTGGAATACGTTTTATCTCAAAGCCCATTTTCATAAGACGAGAGTATTCTTTTTTCTCTAGCTCTTTTGCTAGATACAGTGTTTTGATTTTGTTTGGGTATTTGTTTATTAAATAATATATTGGTTGTTTTGCATAAATTAACATGTGAGTATTCTATCTAAAAAAAGTGTTAATTAAGTGATGAAAATCTATTTTTAAGAAAAAATTATAACTCCAGTAATCTTTTATAACAAGATTTACTATTTTCTCCCGTAATTTTACAGATTAGTTTTGCTTGTACTTTTTTAGGAAGGTCAAGGGCGAGTATATCTTTTTGAGTTATAGCAGAGTCCATTTGACTCTCAGCTTTCTCAAACACTACTACCCATTCCCCTCGAAAATTACCATCGAAGTGTGCAAGTGCTTGCGACGGGGTTCCACGAAAATACTTTTGATACTTTTTAGTAAGTTCTTTTGCAAGAAAAAGCTCTCTAGTAGGTTCTTCTATCTCTATCTCTAGTAGTAGTTTCTCTATACGGTGAGGAGATTCATACAAAACGCTAGTAAAACCATTGTGAAGTGCTTTTTGAAGTCCAGCAGCACGAGAGTCACCTTTATGATCTAAAAAACCTAAAAAGAGCATCTTGGTCTCCTGAAATCCTGCTGCAACAAACGCAGTAAGCACCGCGTTTGCTCCTGGAAGAACATCAAACTCTACATCATTCGCCAAACAGTAAGCAACTAGAGCCTGTCCTGGGTCACTCACACCAGGCATACCAGCATCACTTGCATAAACAACATTTGAGTCAAAATAATCAGGTGATAGTTTTTCAATGAAATGTTTTTCGTTATGAGAGTGAAGCGAAATGAATTCTTGGTCTTCTTTGAAAACAGTGTTATAACGGGTTTTTAAAATGTTGATGAGTTTTTTTGTAACGCGAGTATCTTCGCAGAGGAGTATATCAGCTTCACTTAAAAGCTCGATGCTTCTAAGTGAGATGTCGCCTATGTTACCTATGGGAGTAGGAACTAGACTTAGCAAGAGGAAATCTTACTATTTTTTAGCGTAACGAGCGTTAAACTTCTCGATTCTACCAGCTGTATCTACCATTCTCTCAGAACCTGTGAAGAATGGGTGACACTCATTACAGATGTCTATTTTAAGTGTGTCTTGAGCCGCTTTGTTCTCAAAAGTATTTCCACAAGCACAAGTTACTGCACAAGTTACAAATTCTGGGTGTAAGTTTTTTTTCATTTCGTTTGCCTTTTGTATCACGTCATGTACGTAATACTATATATTTTTTAAATCCGTATGGGGGCAGATTCTTGAACTGAAATTATATCGAAATATTTCTTAAAGTTTAAAGCTAGCTTCTAACTCTTTTAAGGCTTCATAATTAGACTTTGATTTTTTCACAACTTCTTCAAAGGCGAAACCTTTTCTTACTATCTCATATAAATAAGGTTTATCTTTGCGCCAATTTCTAAGAGTCATTGGTGTTATTTCTAAGAGTCTCGCCATATCTTGTTGTGTCATTTTCATATAGAAATTCTATATAATTATATCTATATCTAAAATTCGATAAATATTATCCTTATATTTACAATAAAGATAATATTTATCTATAATTAGATACTATTGAGGTAATATTTTCGATTAAAGGTTTAAAATGAAAAAAACAATTGCTTTAGTAAGTTCAATACTTATCTCTTCAAGTTTATATGCAGATCCATCCCAAGGTGCATATGTTGGTTTAGGTCTAGGTTCATCAATATTTAATGATGGTGGATATTCTGATGATTTAAAAACATATGCAATTAATAATGGTTCTACAATAACAATTACAGATGACTATTCTTCACAAGGCTTAAAACTTTATGCAGGTTATCAAATTAACAGAGTAGTTGGAGTAGAAGTTAGTTATATAGATTATGGGACACATACACTTAAAGCTTCAACTTCAACCATGGAACTCAACCCAACATCTATAGGTATCGCTGCAAATGTAGGTTACAGTATAGGTGAAAATGCCGAATATAGACCTTTTGCTATACTTGGCGTTTCTTCAGTAAATATGAATGAAAATGGTACTATTAAAGCTTATGATGATAGTTCAACTACAGCTTTTAAATTTGGTGTAGGTTTTGAGTATTATCCGGTTAAATTAGCAGGATTTGGCTTTAGAGTAGCCTATGAGGGTGACTTTTACACGGTAAAGGACACAAATCCTTCAAATATTCCAGAACTTAAAGATAGTTATAGCAACTCACTAAGTATGTTTTATATAGGTGCTAGTTACAAGTTTTAGATTTAAAAATTATTATTTATTTTAATATGCTATAATTCTATTCAAAACAGTATAACGATAAGAGACTAATCATCTCAAACACTTAAAGCTCTATCTCTTTATTGAGATAGGGCTTTTTTTTTGTCTTTACTTTTGTAAAGTGTGGGTAACTTTGGCTTCTTCATATTTTACCTCATCTAGTCTTAGTTTGCTATACTATTAAAAATTACAATATATGGAGAGAATATGGGTTCTAAAAATAGAATATTTCTAGGTCTTGTTACAGCATTAATCTTGCATTCCATCCGAAATATATATTCTAAATCCATATACATGAGTAAACGAGTACAGTCTAAAATTCAAATAAAACATCCTGAAGTATTTAGATACACATCAAAAGAGGGATTTACATTGCTCCTCAGTAATATTGCCAACAAATAACAAACATTAAATTAAGAACAGAAATTGCTATAAGAGTTAAAAAAAGAGATTCAAATGAGAGTAACTTATAACATTTCAGAGAACGCAAGAGAAGAAATAA
>JALSMC010000276.1 GCA_026987995.1 Sulfurimonas sp.
CAGCGTCGTGGTGTATGTACTCGTGTTTACACAACTACACCAAAAAAACCTAACTCGGCTTTAAGAAAAGTTGCAAAAGTTAGATTAACATCTGGTTTCGAAGTTATTTCGTATATCGGTGGAGAGGGTCACAACCTTCAAGAGCACTCAATCGTACTTGTACGTGGTGGTCGTATTAAAGATTTACCTGGTGTTAAATACCATATCGTTCGTGGTGCACTAGATACTGCAGGTGTTGCTGGCCGTATGGTTGCAAGATCTAAGTATGGTACTAAGAAGCCTAAAAAATAATCGCCTTTAAAAGGTAAATTGTACAAATTTGTTTAACAAATTTTGTATAGGCGTTTACGCCAAAAGTTCAATAGCTACAGGATTAATTTTAAGTAATTAATTTTGAGTAAATTTGAAAAAATTGAAGAATAAGGATACTCACAATGAGAAGAAGAAAAGCTCCGACTCGTCCAGTTATGCCAGATCCAGTTTATGGAAGCAAAATACTGACGAAATTTATAAACAAAGTAATGTTAGATGGTAAGAAATCTATAGCAGAAAAAATTATTTACAGTGCATTAGACATAATTAATTCACGTGGTGATAAAACTGGTATTGATACATTTAATGAAGCTATTGAAAACATTAAACCAATTATAGAAGTAAAAAGTCGCCGTGTTGGTGGTGCTACTTATCAAGTTCCAGTAGAAGTACGCCCTGTACGTCAACAGTCGTTAGCTCTTAGATGGTTAATCGACGCTGCTCGTAAGAGAAATGAAAGAACTATGGCTGAGAGATTAGCTAACGAGTTCATGGACGCAGCAACTGATAAAGGTTCTGCATTCAAGAAGAAAGAAGATACTTACAGAATGGCTGAAGCAAATAAAGCATTTGCTCACTATCGCTGGTAAATATTACTTTTTTCTAACGAGAAGGGAAGTAATTCCCTTATCTACGTTAACACTGGGTTTTACTCGTGCAGTAAGGCTCAAATTTGCTTGCAAATTTTGGGTGTTAACAACAATTTATTGACAGCTCTTTTGTAAGTCAAAATATTTGATTTATAAAAGAGCTTATCTCTCAACTAATATAACAAGGTACTAAACTATGGCAAGAAGTCACAAACTAAACGACGTAAGAAACATCGGTATTGCTGCACACATTGATGCAGGTAAAACTACAACTACAGAAAGAATTTTATTCTACACTGGTGTTGAGCATAAAATTGGTGAGGTACATGATGGTGCTGCAACTATGGACTGGATGGAACAAGAACAAGAGCGTGGTATTACAATTACTTCAGCTGCGACTACTTGTGAGTGGGCTGGAAAGCAAATTAATATTATAGATACTCCGGGACACGTTGACTTTACTATTGAAGTTGAGCGTTCTATGCGTGTTCTTGATGGTGCAGTTTCAGTTTTCTGTGCAGTTGGTGGTGTTCAGCCTCAGTCTGAAACAGTTTGGAGACAGCGTAATCGTTATAAAGTGCCTTCAATTGTTTTTGTAAACAAGATGGACAGAACTGGTGCAGATTTCTACGAAGTAGAGCGTCAAATTAAAGATCGTCTTAAAGGTAATCCAATGCCTATTCAACTTCCAATTGGTGCAGAAGCTGAGTTTGAAGGTGTTGTTGATCTTGTAACTATGAAAGAAATCGTATGGGATGCAGATGCTGAAATGGGTTCTAACTACCATATACAAGAGATTCGTGAGTCTTTACAAGAGATTTCTGAAGAGTATAGAGAAAAAATGATGGAAACTCTTGCAGAAGTTGAAGGTAATGATGATTTTGCTGAAAAGTTCTTAGAGGGTGAATCTTTTTCTGAAGATGAAGTAAAAGCTGCAATTAAGGCTGCTACTTTAGGTATGGCTGTTGTTCCAATGACTCCAGGTACTGCTTTTAAAAACAAGGGTGTTCAGACTTTACTTGATGCTGTTGTAGCTTACTTACCATCTCCTGTTGAATCTGAAGCAATCATGGGTACACTTATGGATGATGAAGAAGTAGAAGTAGCTGTTCCATCAACTGATGATGGTGATTTCGCTGCGTTAGCATTTAAAATTATGACAGATCCATTTGTTGGTGTTCTTACTTTTATCCGTGTTTACCGTGGGTCATTAGATTCAGGTTCATTTGTACACAACTCTACTAAAGATAAAAAAGAGAGAATTGGCCGTATCGTTAAGATGCATGCAATCAAACGTGAAGAGATTAAAACTATCTATGCTGGTGAAATCGGTGCTGTTGTTGGTCTTAAATCTACAACAACTGGTGATACTTTATGTCAAGGTGAAGAGAAAGTTGTTCTTGAAAGAATGGACTTCCCAGCACCAGTTATCTCTGTTGCAGTTGAGCCAAAAACTAAAGCGGATCAAGAAAAAATGGGTATCGCTTTATCTAAACTAGCTGCTGAAGATCCATCTTTCCGTGTTAACACTGATGAAGAGACTGGTCAAACTATTATCTCTGGAATGGGTGAGTTACACCTTGAAATTCTTGTTGATAGAATGAAGCGTGAGTTCTCTGTTGAAGCTGAAGTTGGTGCACCACAGGTTTCTTACCGTGAGTCAATTAAAGAAGAAGTAAACCAAGAGTATAAGTATGCTAAGCAATCAGGTGGTCGTGGTCAATTTGGTCATGTTTACCTTACTGTTAAACCAGGTGAAAAAGATACAGGTTATGTTTTTCACAATGCTATTAAAGGTGGATCTGTTCCTAAAGAATTTATTCCAGCTGTTAAAAAAGGTTGTGAGGAAGCTATGCAAACTGGTGTTCTTGCTGGATATCCAATGGAAGATGTTGATGTAACTCTTTATGATGGTTCTTACCATGATGTCGATTCAAATGAGATGGCATTTAAACTTGCTGCATCTATGGGTTTCAAAGCTGCTTGTCGTGTAGCTAAGCCTTCAATACTCGAGCCAATGATGAAAGTTGAAGTTGAAACACCTGAAGAAAATATGGGTGATGTTATCGGTGACCTTAACCGTCGTCGTGGACAAATCAATGCTATGGGTGATAGAGCCGGTAGTAAAATCGTTGATGCTCATGTTCCTTTATCTGAAATGTTTGGTTACTCAACTGACCTTCGTTCAGCTACTCAAGGTCGTGCGACTTACTCTATGGAATTTGATCACTATGCTGAAGTTCCTAAAGCAGTATCTGAAGAAATTCAGAAAAAACGTAACGGATAGTATCTACACTAACTGCTTACTTTTATACTTTATTCTCCTTTGGGAGAGTAAATCTTCTCTTTATCTAATCAGAAACTGCTATAATTATAAAAAAACTTAGGCTTCTAATGTATAAACTAATTTTAATAACACTAATAACAACTCTTTTAAATGCACATAATCCAAAACCATATGCTGTTTTAGGTGATGTAATATATAATAATGTAAAGAATATCGAATCTTTACAAGAGATAGAGAGTTACTCGCTGTATAAAGGTGATATAAAAACATATGTAACTCAAGTTAATCAAACTAAAAAAGAAGGCTTCATACTAGAAAAGTCTGCTACAAGTAAACTGAAAAAAGAGTACCTAAATAAACTTCGTGCACTTTCTAAAACAAACGATTACTATTTAAGAAGTATTGAAAATCAATATAAAGAATCTATGAAAAACGATAATTTTAAACTTTTTTCACAGATTATTAATAGTGGACTCATTGATACAAATAAGAATAAAAAAGAGATTATTGATTATTATTACAAAAATAAAGAACAGATAGATTCCACAGGTATTATAGACAAGATTTTAGAAGAAGATGCAAGACTTAAAAGACAAAAAGAGAGTGAAAAAAAGCGCTATAAAACAAAAAAACAATTACAAGAAGAGAAAATAAAACGTATACGTGAGAATGATAAAGTACAACAAAAAAAGCTAGAAGAAAATCTTCAAAAAGATGTTAATAAGAAAAAAGAACAAATTAGAAAAGTTCAAAAGAGAGAACTTGCTAACTAAGTTATTATAGGCTATTACTTAGAACCACTCATATCTCTCATGCTCATTTGGTCTATCTTTGAGTGTTAAGTAGGGTTTGTACTCTGACTTGTAAGAGAGTGAAGGGCAATCCTCTACATAGTATCCTAAATATATCCACGATTTATTCGTATTCTTAGCAAGTTTGATTTGATTGTAAAGTGAAAACTTTCCTAAAGACAGGTGTGAGTAGTCTGGATCATAGTAAAAATATATTGACGATATACCATCTTCTAAAACATCTATTAAATCTACTGCAATTAAAGTGTTTTCATCATAGTAGAGTACCTCATAACCAAAATTCTCATGACCTGAAACAAAAGAACTATGGTAATTTTCGGGGGAAGTTTCTGTGTAATCCCAAGCTTTTTTATCGCTCATGTGTAAATGATATTTTTTAAATATTTTCATATGCTCTCTTGTGAGAGTTGGTTTTTGTATGTATGATGTAAGATGTGAAGCTTTTTTGAGGATTCTTCGGGCTGATTTACTAAAACTATAGTTCTCTACATCTATTTTAATACTCTGGCATTCAGTACAATCCCCACATATTGGTCTGAAGTACATCTTACCAAAACGGCGAAACCCTCTCTCAACTAAAGCTTCACAAGACTCAGCATCACATTCATCTATCATTTTGTAATGTGTTTTTTGTTCACGATTATCTAAATAAGAGCACTTATCCTCTATAAAAAATTCTTTAAGTAAATTCATAGTGGGATTTTGACATAATTTGGCTAATAGACTTCTTGCATAAGCTAAGTATGCTTCAGCATTTTATAGAGAGTTTTAATCAAGGCAGATGTTCTTCATCATAGCCATAGCTACGATGAAGGTTATCTAACGAAGAGTAAAGCTCTCTATAAAGTGCCCAAAGGGAGGGATAAAAAAAGCGAACTTGCATAAAACTTTTAGTCACCGTAGCTATGGCTACACTGAAAAAAAGCTTTTACACAATTTCATCTTTTTTTCTTCCCTCTGAAGTATACTTAGCTTATGCAAGAAGTCTAATATATAGCAAAAAGGAAAACTATGGAGTATTTTTTAAAGCATCAACAAACTATATTGAGAATTTTAGGTGGTTTTTTACTTCTAATAGGTTTTGTAATCCATTTTTGGACTGTACCTCAAAAGTAAGTCAAAATGAGAGAGCGGCTGCTAATTTAGCTAGAATGGATGCAAGTGTACAAGGGCAGGGAAGTCCAAAGCCGAGTGAAACTAAAGCAGATAGTTCGAAGTTTTTAAAAGAGTTAAAAGGACAACAGGCTAAACAGATAGAGTACTTAACAATCTTAGTTATGATTTTAGGGATTGGTTCTTTAGGTTATAGTTTTATAAAGAAAAAAGAGCAAGAAGCATAAAAGTGTTTTATTGCTTATTCTGAGCGATTAAAACACCTTCTATCATTTTATCTATATCTCCATCTAAAATGGCAGAGATATTTGATAGTGCTTCATTTGAACGTGTATCCTTGACCTGTTGGTATGGTTGCATAACATAAGAACGTATCTGATGGCCCCAGCCTATCTCGCTTTTTGCTACACCATCCTTTTGTGCCTGTTGTTCTTCGAGTTCTAACTCATAGAGTCTAGACTTTAACATCTTCATTGCAGTCGCTTTATTCTTATGCTGACTTCTATCGTTTTGGCACTGAACGACTACACCAGTTTCTATATGTGTTAAACGAATAGCAGATTCTGTTTTGTTGACATGCTGACCACCTGAACCACTAGCACGGTAAGTGTCTATTCTGATATCTTTATCTTCTATGACAATGTTAATGTCATCATCCACTTCAGGAGAAACCATAACAGAGCTAAAAGAGGTATGGCGTTTAGAATTAGAATCAAAGGGGCTAATTCGTACAAGTCTATGGATACCATTTTCCACTTTGAGATAACCATAAGCATTCTCACCCTTAACAATGAAAGAAACATCTTTAATCCCAGCCTCTTCACCATTTTGGTAGTCAAGTATCTCTACACTAAAGCCACGTCTCTCCGCCCAGCGTTTGTACATTCTTAAAAGCATTTCAGCCCAGTCTTGACTCTCAGTGCCACCTGCACCAGGATGAATGGATACAATAGCATTATTTGCATCACTTTCACCGCTTAGGAGCACTTCTATCTCCATCGCTCTTATCTGCTCCTGTAGAGAGTCAGCATCTTCATAAAGAGCATTAAGCGATTCTTCATCATTTTCTTCTTTAGCCATCTCGTATAGCTCACAAGCATCAGTTACTGCATCATTTGCGAGAGCATATTTATCTAACTTACGCCCAAGTTGTGTTTTTTCTTTTTGGACTTTTGCTGCGTTTGCTGCATCATTCCAAAACTCTTGGTCACTTTCTAATTCTTCTATATTTTTGAGTTTTGCTTTGATTTTATCTGGTTCAACAACATCTGTGATATTACTCATTTTTAAAGTTATATTTTTTAAGAGTTCTGTATATTCGTAATTATCCATTAATCATTCCATATGTAGTATAATGTCGATTATATTATATATGGACTTAAAATGAAGATTATCTCTGATGTAAATGAATTAAAAACTTACCTAAGAAAAGAAAATAAAACTATTGGTTTTGTACCTACTATGGGAGCACTCCATGATGGACATCTCTCTTTAATCAAACAATCAAAAAAAGAGTGTGACTTAACTGTGGTTTCTATCTTTGTAAATCCTACACAGTTCTTAGCAGGTGAAGACTTAGAAAAGTATCCTTCCCGTGATGAAGCAGATAAAAAGATATGTAAGTTTGCAGGTGTAGATGTAGTGTTTTTACCTCAAATAGAAGACATATATGGTGATGATGAAGTGAGCCTAGCTGCACCTAATGTAAGAGGTTTTGTACTTGAAGGTGCAACAAGACCAGGACATTTTGATGGTGTACTCACAGTTGTAAATAAACTTTTAAATATTGTACACCCAGACTTTGCATACTTTGGTAAAAAAGATGCCCAGCAGTTAAACCTCATAACACTCATGGTAAAACAACTATTTATGGATGTGAAAATCATTGCAGTAGACACAGTTAGAGAGAGTGATGGACTCGCTTTAAGTAGTAGAAATATTTATCTGAGTAAAGAACAGAGAAAAAAAGCACTCAAAATTTCACTCTCACTTTATGAAGCTTCAAGAATGGTGCAAAAAGATGTTTATGATGTAGTAATGATTAAAGAAGCTATGCTAGAGATACTCAAACCACTTGAGATTGGCTATGTAGAGATACTTAACCGTGAGTTTGAGATGGTGGAGTCAGTAGAGATAGGCAACACTA
>JALSMC010000277.1 GCA_026987995.1 Sulfurimonas sp.
TCAACCGTTTAGCTCTTGGATGTAACTACCTTTTTGCAAACAACCTTGTGGCAAAACTCTCTTATGAGTTTAATGAAAACGAAGATGCAACAGTAGCTTCAGATGATGTAACAAATACAAACTTAGTCCGTGCGCAGTTAGCGTTTGGATTTTAGGAGATTATGATGAAAAATTTAATAAAAACAACACTACTACTTTCTATGTTCTTTGGAGTAAATTCTCTCAGTGCTATGGATTTAAGCAATGCAGATACAGCAAATGGTGCACAAGTATGGGCCGACACTTGTATGCGTTGTCATAATCTACGTCCACCTGAAGATTTGAGTAAAAGAGCATGGGAATACTCTATGAACCATATGAGAATTCGTGCAGGATTGACAGGTCAAGAAACAAGAGATGTACTTGCATTTATTCTTGAGTCCAAAACAACGAACGATGCTCACTAATTAGAGTATCTTGAATATAAAGAGTTGAAGTGCTATAATAATCATTATGCAGATAAGTTCAAACTCTTTATATAACATCGGTTCTAGTTATACAATCAAACTTAACGAGAGGCAATCTCTCGTTATAGATGATGACCCAGTATCAAAAGAGCGAGCTGAATCCAAAAAAGAGACTGCTCAAAAAGAACTTCAAGAAAAAAAATCAAAAGAGACAGATAAAAGCTCAGGCTCACAAGAATTAAGCAGTGACGAAGAGAGACTTGTAAAAGATTTAGCCTCACGTGATGCTGAAGTAAAAACACATGAAGCAGCCCATCAAGGTGCCGGTGGTGGACTTACTGGAGTAGCCTCTTACACTTATCAACAGGGTCCCGATGGAAAAATGTATGCCATTGGTGGAGAGGTCTCTATCTCTACTCCTTCTGGCTCAACTCCAGAAGAAAAACTTAAAAATGCTCGTACACTTGCAGCCGCAGCACTAGCAGCAGGAAATCCATCGCCACAAGACTTCTCAGTTGCTTCAAGTGCAAGAACTATGGAGATGCAAGCCCTCCAAGAGATAGCCAAAAAATCACAAGAAGAACAAGCAGGTCAAGAAACCTATGCAAATGCAGCCTCTGCAAATGATGAAAACGAAAAGTCACAAGAAGCGACTCCTAGATTAGACTTTTCTGCCTAAAAAAGCATTGAGTTGATTTGCAAAAGATTGGGCATCTTTTTGCCCAAAGGCTTTGGGACCTTTCGTTATCTCTCCACTCTCACGAATTTTTTCCATCAAATTTCGCATCGCTAAATACTGTTTAATATTATCCACACTATACAACTCACCACGGTGGTCAATCGCATGAGCATTTTTGCTGATGACTCTATCAGCGAGTGGAATGTCAGCCGTGATAACTAAGTCACCCTCCTCTACCATTTCTACTATTTTATGGTCGGCTTCATCTGCTCCTGCTTCTACTATCATATAAGAGACATATTTACTTTTGCCAAGATTTATCTTTTTATTTGCTACGGCTATTGTCTCTATGCCTAAACGCTCGACTTGTTTTAGGAGGATAGGCTTTAGCAGGTTTGGAAAAGCATCACCATCTACATATATTTTAAACATTTATTAACTCCAATTTTTTTAAACGCGACAGTTTTTTGATGACATACTCGCGTTTAGAAGCAGAACTTCTATCTTCACTTGGTTCACTATAGACTAATGCAACAGGACGGCGAAGTTTTGTATATTTCGCCCCTTTATCAGAGTTGTTATGCTCATCTACTCTGCGTTTGATATCAGTAGTTATACCCGTATAGAGTGTATCATCACTACATTTAAGTATATATACAAAATAAGCCATAAGTACCTTTACTTTTTTTAATAAAATTTTACTATAATATTCATTACATAAGGATTCATATTGGCTTACACACTAGATAAAACACTTGTTATAGGCATCTCTGCTACTGCTCTTTTTGATTTAAGTGAGGCAGATAAACTTTTTAAAGATGAGTTTAAAAAACATCCTGATAATGCCATAGAAATTTACCGTGCTTTTATGCTTAAAAATGAAGATGTTGTACTTCAAGAGGGGATAGGCTTTCCCCTTGTAAAAGCTCTTTTAAATCTCAATAGATACCAAAAAAAGGGTGAGACACCTTTAGTCGAAGTAGTCATCATGTCAAGAAACTCTCCTGACACTGGTGTTCAAGTTCTTAATACTATTCGCGAACTCGGTCTCAACATCACCCGTTCTGCATTTACAGCGGGAGAGTCGAGTGCTGACTACCTTGAAGCTTTTGATGTTGACCTCTTTTTGACAACCAACGAGAGTGATGCTCAAAAAGTGATAGATAGAGCTGTTTGTGCTTCTGCTGTTTTAAATATTCCTACATCTTATAAATGTGACATAGATGATGAACAAGTTCGAATTGCATTTGATGGAGATGCCGTTCTTTTTGATGAGAGTAGTGAGCTTGTTTACAAAGAAGAAGGCATAGAAGCTTTTCATAAAAATGAAAACGAGTCCCAAAATACACCTATGAATGAAGGACCTTTTGCTGCATTTTTGATGAAACTAGCAAAACTCCAAGAGAGGCTTCCTATGAAGATGGAGTTCTCACCTGTCCGTATCGCCATTGTTACTGCAAGAAATGCGCCATCAGACCTAAGAGTTATAAAGACTTTGAGACATTGGGGTGTTTATGTAGATGAAGCTTTTTTCTTAGGGGGACTGGAAAAAAGTAAGATTTTAAAATCATTTCGAGCACATATTTTCTTTGATGACCAAGATGTGCATCTCAAAAACTCTTCTTTAGTTGTGCCCTCTGGAAAAGTTTTATACCCTTCCCATTCAAAACTAAAAAGTTAAGGGTATCTTATAATTAGTGACTCTTGCTCACCACTATTAACATTTTTATATTGAGCACCATAAAACGTATAAACTGCCAGACAACACAAGTTCTCATGCGTTTGGCAAAGGCACCTGGTAACATTGTCAACTTAAAGTTATCATTTTTTTGAAAATTTTCTTCTTCTATACTCATAATTTTTTCCTTTTTTGTTTTTATTCTGGGATTAGAGCCCAGCCTGGCTTTAGTTTTGCTTTGTAGAGAAACATGTGATGGAGTACATGTTTTATCCAGTGCCCAGCAAGACCGACTTCACCAAAAGTATACTTTGTATCACGACCCGTTCCTGGGTATTTGTCATAGTCTGGAACTACAGGATAAACTGTCATCGCAGCAGCCGTACCTGTAAAAAGACCTTTTCCGGCAGAAGCCACACATGCAGCACCCATCTCAGCCATAGATGCCTCATGTAAGTGTGCACCCTCACCTTGTGTTATCAAATCACAGACAGTATGTGCAACAGCTTTACCGATGATACCTGATGGCATACCTGTTCTTGGAGGTGTTGGGTTAATTGGAGTTCCGTTTGGAGATTGCATCGGTTTAGACATAAGATGTGGTGGAGCAAAAGCAATACCTGCAGCAAAAATATTTTTATATGCAGGACTTTGGTATGTTTTTGGCCAGTCACTCGCTTTCCAGTTTTCATAAGCACCTGCATCATAGTTAGCATCTACTTTCATAAAACCATTTGGAGCAAAGATACTCTCTGTGATGTCTGAGCCATCTTTGGCATAAGCTTTAAGCCCTACACCAGAAAAAGGAGGAAGTAACATTGCAAAGTCAAAAGTTTCTTCTCCTGTAGTTCCATCGAGAAGTTCGTACTCTATTTTACCCTCTTCTACTTTAGATGTATGTGCTCCAATGAGCCACTCTACATTTCTCTCAGCATAAAGCGACTCAGCAAAGATTTTTGAACTTACTACATAACCACCCACTTTCATATGCAGACCGCCCATACCAAAGTCACCTAAAAATGATTCATTTGATATCCACTTGATGTCTGCCATATCACGAACACCTGCTTTTTTTAGTTCATGTTCAACATTGAAAATATACTCAAATGCGGCACCTTGGCAGGTACATGTTCCATGTCCTGTCCCTACCAAAATCTTTTGACGTTCTCCATCTTTCATCTTTTGTATGCACTTTTCTAACTCATGCGATGCATGAACTGCATGCTCTGCTGTACAGACGGAAACAGTATTAGTACCCATTTGTCCACTACCATCACCTAAACCTGGAGTCGCATCAAAGTTGAGTTTTGGTCCAGTTGCATTGATGAGATAGTCATATTCTACATCTTCAGATTCACCAACTTTTCCCTCTTGTGTATACTCTATAGTCACAAAAGGTTTATCACTTGTATCTTTTCCTTCAGGGTTCAAAGAGACAGCTTTTGCTTGCTTGTAAATGACACCCGCTTTTTTATAAACAGGAGCAAGTTCAAAAACAACCTCCTCTTTTTTCATCTGACCAACACCAACCCAAATGTTAGAAGGAATCCAATTCCACTTTGAATTTGGAGTAACAACAACAACTTCATGCTCTTTGCCTAGCCACTTTGCAGCAAATGTTGCTGCAGTATGACCTGCAACTCCACCACCTAAAACTACTAATCTTGCCATGTCATATCCTTTTTAATTGTATAACAGAATATCCAAAAAATAGGAAATATACTATTTTATTATTTTAATTATAATCTCAAGTGTATTCTTAGATAGATTTTGTGTAGAAACAACACGCTTTAATTCTTTAATCATCAACTCTTTATTGTAAGAATTCATTCTACTGACTATTTTAAAAGCTCCTGCAAGACCTGAAGCCATCTGTGCATTTATCTTGTCTATCTCAATAATTTTATCTGCCACAAAAGAGTAACCGTGTCCATCTTTTGCATGAAAATGTTTATAGTTTCTTGCAAATACACCTATGAGTGAGCGAACAAGGTTTGGTACTTTCTCATCATAAGCTGCATCATTTTGTAAGGCTTGTACTCTATCAAGAGTCCCCTCTCTATGTGAAGAAGCTAAGATAGAGAAGTACTTGTTCATCACTAGTGTTTCTTCTTTATACTTTTCATAAAAATCAGCTAATGCTACTGTAACAAATTCAGGGTGAACATTTTCAAGTATATCTAGTGCCACAACTCTATCACTCATGCTTGTCGACTCTTCATACTGTTTTTTTGCAAGCTCTGCGTTTGCTAAAGTCTCGTTTGCATTGAGAATACGTAATACTCTGTTTTTAAGGCTGCGTTTACCCATACTCAGACTATCTAACTCAGCATCTGTTTGATGATGCTCACTGTATAATGAAAGCAGTTCTTTTTCGTAAGTCACAGCTAAATACTTCGCAAGTTTCTCTTTAGCTTCATAGATTGGTTCAAAGTCTACCTCATCTTGTCTCTGCATCAGAGTTGAAACAGATGGTAGTTCTAAAAGCAGTGCCTTATATGAGAGGTCTCCATCTAAATGCAGAAGATGCCCAAAAGAGTCTACAAACGCAGGGTTAATCTCCTCTCCTTGCATCATAGACTCAAGAGTTTCTATAGCAAAAGCTTGTGTCGCTTCATACTTTATAAAACTATTTGTATCGTGTTTTATTAAAAATGCGAAATCTACATGTTCTTGTTCTACTATGATAGGGGCAGTAAAATCTCTGTTTATGGAGAGAACAGGTTTCGCTTTTAAGTTTTCATACACAAAAGTTTCACTCTCTTTTGAGATGATAAGCATTTCATTGACTATTTCTTTACCTTGTGCATCAAGAAGTGCTATCTTTAAAGGATAGTAAAAAGGCTTTTGCTCACTTCCATCTACCGCATTTGGAACATTCTGAGTGAGTGTTAAAGAGTAAATGCCATCATTAAATGCTTCGCTTACTTCCAGTTTAGGTGTACCACTCTGGTGATACCAGTTCTTAAACGCAGTCAAGTCAACGCCACTTGCCTCAGACATTGCCCATAAAAAGTCATCCGTAGTCACAGCTTGCCCATCAAAACTCTCAAAGTAAAGGTCAGTTGCTTTTCGGTAGTTCTCTTCCCCTAAAAGTGTATGTATCATTCTTATAACCTCAGCACCTTTTTCATAAACTGTTGCTGTGTAAAAGTTGTTCATACTGATGTAAGATTTGGGTTGAATAGGATGTGCGGTTGGTGAAGCATCTTCTACAAACTGGCGTTCACGAAGTGCTTTTACATCTTCTATGCGTTGTACCTCTTTTGAGTTTAAGTCCGCAGAGAAACATTGGTCACGAAAAACTGTCAGACCCTCTTTGAGTGTAAGTTGGAACCAATCTCTACAAGTTATACGATTTCCTGTCCAGTTGTGAAAGTACTCATGGGCTATAACAGACTGTATACCCATAAAGTTTGCATCTGTTGCTGTATCTGTATCGGCTAAGACATAGGCAGAGTTAAAGATATTGAGTCCCTTATTCTCCATGGCTCCCATATTAAAACTATCTACTGCTACTATATTATATATCTCTAAGTCATACTCCCGACCATATTTTTCTTCATCCCAAAGCATAGCCTCTTTGAGGGATTGCATCGCATGATGGCATTTAGACTCATTTCCTTTATCGCAGTAGATATTTAGTTCTACATTCTCACCCGATGCAGTTGTGTAAGCATCGCTGATGCTTCCTAAGTCCCCTGCAACTAATGCAAACAGGTAAGAGGGTTTTTTATGTGGGTCAAACCAAGTAACACTATGTCTGCCATCATCTAAGTTTAAAGTCTCTTTTTTATTACCATTACTAAGTAGTACTGGGTACTTACTTTTATCTGCAATCACAGTAGTAGTAAAAATGCTCATAACATCTGGACGATCAAAGTATGGCATTATACGACGAAAACCTTCTGGTTCATTCTGGGTACAAAAAATATCACCTGACTTATAAAGCCCTTCTAGTTCAGTATTATTTTGTGGATAAATTTTATTGTTTATTTTTATAGTAAAACTTGATGGAACATTGAGGATTGTTAAACTCTCATCTTCTGTAATATAGCAACTTTCATCGACCTCTAGATCATTAATATAAAGAGATACTAACTCTAAATCAATGGCATCGAGTCTAAGGTTTTTTTCATCTATCTCATTTTTCTGCATCTGCATTATAGAAGTTACTAAAGCATATTCCTCAAACAATTCAAATGTTAAATCTATGCTCTCAATACTAAATGCTGGTTTTGTATAGTTGTGTAGGTATATCTCTTTTATTTCACTCATTTATTCTCTTTTTATTATTTTTCGTTTTCTTTTTGTCACTTATTTAATGTATTATAACAAAATCATAAGATAAAGGAATACAGATGATAAAACAAATCTTCAGAGCCACTTGCAGATTACAAAAAACAACCTACAATTTAAGCTAAATTAAATTTTAAAAAAAGCCTTTCATATCCC
>JALSMC010000278.1 GCA_026987995.1 Sulfurimonas sp.
ATTTCTACTCTGACAGACTTGCCGAGATTTGGAGAGTTGTTGGGAGATGGCTCCAGTATCGGAATGAAATTCAGCTATAAAGTGCAACCATCACCAGACGGGTTGGCTCAGGCTTTTATTCTTGGTGAGGATTTCATTGGCGATGAAGATGTATGTCTTGTCTTGGGTGATAATATTTTCTATGGTCATGGACTCACCACTCTATTGGCTAAAAGTGTTAAAAATGCAAAGAAAGAAAATAAAGCAACTGTATTTGGTTACTATGTCAAAGACCCAGAGCGTTATGGTGTTGCTGAATTTGACAGAGATGGTAATGTCACTTCTATCGAAGAAAAGCCAAAAGATCCCAAGAGTAACTATGCTGTAGTTGGTTTATACTTTTACCCAAATGATGTCATCCAAAAAGCCAAAAAAGTAAAACCAAGTAATAGAGGTGAATTGGAGATTACAACTCTCAATCAAGATTACTTGGCTGAAAACAGACTCCGTGTTAAGCTTATGGGAAGAGGATACGCATGGCTTGACACCGGAACACATGAGTCTTTGCTTGAAGCAAGTATGTTTATACAAACAATTGAAAACCGTCAAGGTTTAAAAGTAGCATGTCTTGAGGAGATAGCTTATGAGATGGGGTATATAAGTAGAGAGAAATTGCTTGAACTTGCAGAACCTTTAAAAAAGAATCAATATGGACAATATCTTATCCATAGAGCAAAAGAGGGAAATGTAGAGCGATGAACTTTATAAGAACAGATATCCCAGATGTAGTTATAGTTGAGCCAAAAGTACATGGCGATGAGAGGGGTTACTTTGTAGAGACTTTTAGGCAAGATAAACTTGAAGTGTTTTTAGGTTATAAAATTAACTTCTGTCAAGATAATGAGTCTAAATCTTCCCGTGGAGTACTAAGAGGATTGCACTATCAACTCCATCCGGCAGCACAAACTAAGCTTGTTCGTGTTATTAAAGGCAAAGTTTTAGATGTAGCCGTAGATATACGAAAAGGAAGCCATACATTTGGCAAACATGTAGCCGTTGAGCTTAGTGAAGAGAACAAACGCCAACTTTTAGTCCCTCGTGGTTTTGCTCATGGATTTGTGGTGCTTAAAGATGATACTATTTTTGCTTATAAGGTAGATAACTACTACTCCCCAGAAAACGATAGGGGAGTAGCCTTTGATGATGACACACTTGGAATTGATTGGATAGTGCCAAAAGATGAGTTACTGCTCTCAGGCAAAGATACAAAGCAACCAAAGCTTAGTGAAACAGATGATATCTTTGAATATGGAGTAGATTACTACAATGACTAATATTTTAGTAACAGGAAGCAATGGGCAAGTAGGTCGTGAACTTCAAGCACTTGCAAAAAACTATTCTTATGCTTTTTTCTTTACAGATAGAGAGAGTTTAGATATTACATGTAAAGAAGTAATTGAATCGTTTGTAAATAAAAACAGTATCAATGTGATTATTAATACTGCAGCATACACAGCCGTTGATAAAGCAGAAGAAGATTATGAAAATGCCAATAAAGTGAACCATTTAGCAGTAAAGTATCTTGCAGAAATAGCAAAAGAAAACAACATCAAACTTATCCATATCTCAACAGATTATGTCTTTGATGGTAAAAACTACAAACCATACAATGAAGATGATGATACAAACCCTCAAGGAGTCTATGGACAAACCAAACTTAATGGTGAAAAAGCGTTGCAAGGAATAAACCCTAAAAACTCTGTTATTATTAGAACTTCATGGGTCTATTCATCATTTGGGAATAACTTTGTAAAAATAATGCTTAAACTTGGAAAAGAGAGAGATACTCTTGGCGTAATATTTGATCAAGTCGGCACTCCAACCTATGCAAGAGATTTGGTACAAGCTATTTTAGAAATTCTCGGAACCGATACTTTAGTGCTGGCTAACAGTACAGAGAATAAAGTACAAATATACAATTACTCAAACGAAGGGGTTCTTAGTTGGTATGACTTTGCAAAAGAGATTATGAGAATGGCAAAACTAAATTGTACAATTAACCCAATTGAGACAAAAGAGTATCCAACTCCAGCGAAAAGACCATACTACTCACTTCTTAATAAAGCAAAAATAAAAAAAGAGTTCGACATAGCTATGCCGTATTGGAAAGATTCTTTAGATAAATGTTTACGAATTATGGGAGAAAGACGATAATGTTTCAAAACAATAACAAAACAATCTTAGTAACAGGCTGTGCAGGTTTTATTGGCTCAAACTTTGTACCCTATTTTTTAGAAAAATATCCAGAGTATAATGTAGTTAACTTAGACCTACTTACTTACGCAGGAAATCTTGAAAACCTAAAAGAGGTAGAAGATAATCCTAGATATAAGTTTATCCAAGGTAATATCTGCAACCGTGAACTTGTAGAGTTTATCTTTAATGAATATGACATAAGAGGTGTTATCCACTTTGCAGCGGAGTCTCATGTTGATAACTCTATTAAAAACCCAGGTGTTTTTGTAGAGACAAATGTTAATGGAACATTTATGCTTATAGATGTAGCAAAGAAACATTGGATGCAAAAACCATTTGTTTATAAAAAAGAGTATGAAGGGTGTAGATTTCATCATATAAGTACCGATGAAGTCTATGGGACACTCAGTGATGATTTAAATGATCTCTTTAGAGAAGATACTCCCTATGCTCCTAACTCACCATACTCTGCATCTAAGGCAAGTAGTGATATGATAGTGCGAAGCTACCAAGAAACTTACGGACTCAACACTGTCATAACCAACTGCTCTAATAACTATGGACCAAAACAACATGATGAAAAACTGATTCCTACAATTATACGAAAATGTCTTGCGGGTGAGCCTATCCCAATCTATGGCGATGGAAAAAACATTAGAGACTGGCTCTATGTACTTGACCACTGTAAAGGAATTGACTTAGTTTACCACACAGGCAAAGAGGGTAATGTGTACAACATCGGTGGAAGAAATGAGCGAACAAACTTACAAATTGTAGATGCTATAACCACACTTCTTGATGAAAAAGTCCCACCAAACGAGAAAATAGGTAAAGAGAGTTATAAAGAACTTATAACTTTCGTAGAAGACAGAGCTGGACATGACAGACGCTATGCGATTGATGCTACAAAACTTGAAAATGAGCTTGGATGGAAGGCTGATGAGAACTTTGATTCTGGTATAATCCGAACAATAAATTGGTATTCAAAGAGATACAATGATAACTAAAGAAAAGCTAACCCACCTAAGACAACTAGAAGCAGAATCTATCTTCATACTGCGTGAAGTCGCAGCAGAATTCTCCAACCCTGTCATGATGTACTCCGTAGGAAAAGACAGCTCTGTTATGCTTCATCTTGCTATGAAAGCGTTTGCTCCTGCAGTGCCTCCTTTTAAGTTCTTACATGTAGATACTTTATGGAAGTTTCATGAGATGATAGAGTTTCGCGACAAACGAGCAAAAGATTTAAACCTTGATCTTGTAGTGCACTCTAACCCTGAAGGGATAGAGATGAACATAAGTCCGTTTGAGCATGGAAGTAAAGTCCATACAGATATTATGAAAACAGAGGCTCTTAAACAAGCTCTCACGAAAGGTGGCTATGATGCAGTCATAGGTGGAGCAAGACGCGATGAAGAAAAAAGCCGTGCAAAAGAGCGAATATTCTCTTTTCGTGATAAACACCACAGATGGGATCCTAAAAACCAAAGACCAGAACTTTGGAATGTATTTAATACGAAAATAGATAAAGGTGAGAGCGTAAGAGTTTTTCCTATCAGTAACTGGACAGAGCTTGATATCTGGCAGTATATCTACCTTGAAAACATCGAGATTCCATCACTTTATTTTGCAAAAGAGCGTCCAGTTGTAGAGTATGAAGGGACAAAAATCATGGTTGATGATGAGAGAATGCCAAAAGAGCTAAGAGACAAAGCAAAGATGGAGATGGTGCGATTTCGTACCCTTGGATGCTATCCGCTTACAGGGGCTATTAACTCAACAGCAACAACACTTCCCGAGATTATCAAAGAGATGTTACTCTCAACAAGTAGCGAGAGAGAAGGAAGAGTTATAGATAAAGACCAGATAGGTTCTATGGAGAAGAAAAAGATGGAAGGGTATTTTTAAGATGAGTGAAAAAAACAGAAAAATAGCCTCAGATATAGAGTCTTACCTTAAAGAACATGAAAATAAAGATATGCTCCGCTTTTTAACTTGTGGAAGTGTAGATGATGGAAAGTCTACCCTTATTGGTAGAATGCTTTATGATTCTAAAATGGTGTTTGATGATCAACTCTCAGCCGTAGAAGCGGAGAGTGAGAAGTATGGTACAACAGGGGATAAGATAGACTTTGCACTACTTGTGGATGGACTGCAGAGTGAAAGAGAGCAAGGCATTACCATCGATGTAGCATATAGATTTTTCACAACTGAAAAAAGAAAGTACATTATAGCAGATACCCCAGGACATGAACAGTACACTAGAAATATGGTAACAGGTGCTTCGACTGCTGATGTTGCTATCATTTTAATAGATGCCAGAAAAGGAATTCTTACGCAAACAAGAAGACACAGCTTTATAGTCAATCTTTTAGGAATAGAACATGTCATCATTGCTATTAATAAAATGGATTTAGTAAACTATTCTCAAGAAACATTTGAAAAAATAAAAGCTGACTATGAAACACTTGCAGATGAACTTGGTATAAAAAATAAATACTATATGCCATTAAGTGCCTTAGAGGGTGATAATGTAGTTGATGGAAGTAAAAATATGCCGTGGTTTGAGGGCAAACCACTTTTAGAACTTCTTGATAGTATGGACATTACTAAAGAGATAAGAGAGGAAAACTTTCGCTTCCCTGTTCAGTATGTCAACCGTCCAAACTTAGACTTTCGAGGATTTTGCGGCACCATTGCAAGTGGAAGTGTAAAAGTGGGTGATGAGATAACTGTACTTCCGTCTGGTAAAACCACAAAAGTAAAAAGCATTATAAATGCAGGTGATATTACTGAAGCAAAGAGAGATAAAACTACTAACGAAGCTTATGCTCCAATGGCAATAACCCTTACTACTGAAGATGAAGTGGACATAAGCAGAGGCGATATGATAGTTCATACCAAAGCGATGCCACGAGTCTCAAATGCGCTTAAAGTGATGCTTGTCTGGATGGATGAAAAACCTATGGAAGTAGGCAGAGTTTATGACATAAAAAGAGCGACAACACTGCTTAATGGTACGATTGAACATATAAACTACAAAGTAGATGTCAATACTTATAAAAGAGAGCAGGTAGAAAAACTTGGACTTAACGATATAGCTTCTTGTAAAATGGTACTTACCCGACCAATAGCAGCTGACCACTACACAGATGACAAACAAACAGGAAGTTTTATAGTGATAGATCGTATCACCAACAACACTGTTGGTGCTGGTATGATTGTGGATGTAGCAAAGCGAGAGAGTGATAAACAACCACAAGAAAATATATTTGATATCTGGAATAAAAAGAAACAATCTTTAGAGAACAAAAAAGGTTTAAAGCATTTTAACGAAAGAGAAGTTGTCTTTATAAATATGGGAAAAAATATAGGGTATGAGCAAGATGGAAAAGGAGAAGAATTTTTAAGACCTGTACTTATTTATAAAAAATTTAACAAAGAACAGTTTTTAGGCTTTGCTTTAACATCAAAGAAAAAAGATAATCAAAAATTTTATATAGAGGTTCATCATGGAGGAAAAACCAGCTATGTGATACTTTCTCAACTTAGAACATATTCAGCAAAAAGGATAAAATATAAAACTGAGAAAAAGATTACAACGAAAAAGATGAGAGAAGTGCATGACAAATTTGTTAGTCTAATAACTCCCCAATAAAATGGGGGAGAGGTCCCTAGTGGGAATATAGACGAGAATTATAACATGAAAAATAAAAAAAGGCAAGAGATTGTATAAAGAGACAAATATCCGCTCCATTGTTAAAGGAATAAGCTGGAGAGTGGTGGCTACGACTACTACTGTATTTATTATATATTTTTTCTTTGGAAGACTTGACCTTGCGATAGCTGCTGGGCTTATAGAGACTGTGCTTAAAGTTGGGCTTTACTGGGCACATGAAAGAATCTGGCAAAAGCTTCGCTGGGGAAAAAAGAAAATAGAGCCTTTTAACTTATGGTTTACAGGTTTACCACTCAGTGGAAAAACAACCATAGCCGATAAAGTTTACGAAGAGTTACAAAAATTGCAAATCCCATTAGAGAGAATAGACTCTAAAGATATAAGAGAACTCATCCCAGATATTGGATATACAAGAGAAGATAGAAACCGACATATGAAACGAATAGCACATCTTATAAAAACTCTTCAAAACAACTCTGTCTCAACAGTGGCATCATTTGTGAGTCCATATCGAGAAAGCAGAAAAGCAGTGAGAGAGATGGTAAAGAATAATATAGTCGTTTATCTTAAAGCTGATATAGAAACTTGTAAAAAAAGGGACTATAAAGGGGTGTATGAAAAAGCACTTTCAGGAAAGCTTAAAAACTTTTCTGGTGTAAATGATGTATATGAAGAGCCACAGCATGCAGAACTAGTTATAGACACAGACAAAACAGGTGTTGATGAAGCAGTGCAGATGATAGTAACTTATGTAAAGAAACGATATGTCAAATAACTTAGTGTGGCACGAGCAACATCTCTCTAAAAATGACAGGTCAAAAATCAAAAATCAAAAGCCATGTATACTTTGGTTTACGGGGCTGAGTGGGAGTGGAAAATCAACCATTGCTAATGCCGTTGAAGCAAAGCTTTATGAGTTGCAAAAGCATACATATCTTTTAGATGGTGATAATATTCGTATGGGATTAAATAAAGGGCTTGGATTTTCGGATGCAGACAGGGTAGAAAATATTCGTCGAATCGGTGAGGTTGCAAAGCTTTTTGTGGATAGCGGGCTTATGGTACTGAGTGCATTTATATCTCCTTTTCAAAACGACAGAGACAGCGTAAGAAGAGTTGTGAAAGAGGGAGAATTTATAGAAGTTTTTGTAGATACACCTCTTGAAGTGTGCGAACAAAGAGATCCAAAAGGGTTGTACAAAAAAGCAAGAAATGGTGATATAACAAATTTTACAGGTATATCTTCACCTTATGAAGCACCAAAAAAAGCAGAAATTCATATAAAAACAGATAAAATATCAATAGAAGCAAGTGTAGAGAAGATTATAGATTATTT
>JALSMC010000279.1 GCA_026987995.1 Sulfurimonas sp.
TTTGTATACATACGAAAATACTTCTGCGATTGCTTTGTACATCTGGGCAGGGACTTCTCGGTCTATCTCTAGTTTTGAGAGCATTTCAACTAGGTCTTCATCTTTTTTGATGGGAATGTCATGGAGTTTTGCTATTTTTATGATGTTTTGTGCTGTAAAACCTTCACCTTTGGCTGTGACCTTTGGGGCACTAGATGACTCACTATCGTATTTTAATGCTACAGCTTTGTCTTTTCTTTGACTCATCCCTTTACCTCAAATCCTGCATTTAAATCTTGGTTATATTCATTGTAAGCTGAAGATAGAGTATCGTTGTCATCTAAAAAACGGATACTTACAGGTACGATATTTGCACCAAAAAGCTGTTGCTTGAGTGTCGCTATGTTATCTTGAAGTATTTGTTTTAGTTCTTTATTTTGTGCTGTGATATTTATGTTGAGCTGGTTTGTCTCAAACATACCTAAACGAAGTTTAAGCTCGCCATAGTCTTTGAGATTTAACTCTATATCTGTAAAAAACTTATCATCTTTTGCACTTTTTATGGTGATGTTACCATCTTCTAAGGCATCCCAAGAATAGGGAATATAAAGCGAAGTTGAGTTACTGAGCTGTGAGAGCAGTTGGTGATAGTCTATTTGCAATGTAAGTTTATCTATCTGTTTTAACAGTTCTGCTTTATTTTGAGATGAAGAGTTTTTTATCTCTTCATGGGCTTTAAGTAAAACTGCTTTAAGGTCATGAGAAAAAAGTTCTTTTGCTGAACCTTGTGTTTGCAGATGTTCGGGTTTATTTAAGAGGTTTATCTTCTCAAAAAGAATTTTTGTTTCTTTTGAGAATAGCACATCCTTTGGCTGAAGTGTTTTATCTACTGAAGAGTTTAAACGCTGTGAGAGTTGATCTAAAATGTTTGATACATTTTTACTCATTTGTGTTAGAGATACTAGGTCACTTTTAAGAGTTTTCAGTAGGTCTGTATTGGATAAATTTTTAAATAAATCAGATGCGAGCAGCTCTTTAAGTTGTGTGTTGATAGTCGTTACATTAGGGAGTTTCGTCTCTTGCAAAACTTGTGAAAGCGCAGTTAGTGCATTTTTTAGAGTGACTTGAGGCGTTTGTAAATTTTTTATTTTATTTTCTAAGAAAAGTCCAGAGTTTTCTATTTTTGTTTTTAAACTACTCTCACTTATATCTTTGATATTACTCAAAAAAGATGTAAGTTTTTTCTCTAGTGGCAGAGGATTTTTTTCTTGTTGTAGTGTTTGATGTAAGACTTTTATACTGCTACTCACAGTAGTGAGTTCTTTGAGAGTAGGATTGTTTTTAAGCATACTCAGTAGTTGCTTATTACTACTTTTATCACTTGTACTTCCTTGTAGGAGTCCATTGATTATGGATTTTAAGTCTTTGCCTTTAGTAAGAGTTTCAAGCTCTTTGGGTGTGATGGATTTTAGTACTTCACTCAAAGCAGTATTTGTGTTTGGCAAGAAGATATTAAGTGTTTTAGAAGTATTGAAATTTATCATACTTTAGTATATCGTATTTTGGTATAATATATTAAAATAATAAAGGAAGTGCTTATGATTAGTGGTTTTGGCGGTAGTTCCGTAAATAGTGACTATCATCACTCAAGAGTCAAGTACTCAAGTAATCTTCCTGTCCCTTTTAATATGCCAAATGTTCTGCATAATCTACTTTTTGAAGATGTTGGTTTAGGGTTGAATGCCAAGCAAGATGATTTAAAAGAAACCCTTGTTTTCTCTTCTAAAGCACTGACAAAGATGGAAGAGCGATATGCTAAAAGTGAAAGAGAAGCACGAGCAAAAATACTTCAAGAACCAGATAATAAAGACTATGTAAAAGAGTTAGAAGAGATACAGCTTGATAGACTCGAAGCACATGCCCACTTTAAAGACTTAGTCACAGTAATGTCGGACTTATTAGTGAGAGAACAGTACACAAAACTTTTAGAGTTTAGTGGTCTACCTACATAAGGGAAAATAAAAAAAATCAATGATTAAAAGTTACCTCATAACATCCAAACCCTCATTTTTACAACTCAAAAAACATCGACCTGCGTTTGCACTTTATCGAGATAAAGAGACAACAGAGTATCCTTTTCATGCCCAGAATTTTCTACAAATGTGTAAATCCATTCCAGATTTAAAAGCTTTTTTGCATCAAGATTATGTACTTGCAGATAGATTAAATGCACAAGGGGTACACTTGACATCCCTACAGTTTGATGAGATAACAAGAGCTAAAGACTTAGGTTTAGAAGTGATAATCTCTTGTCATACTAAAGAAGAAGTACTTAAAGCTGAAAAATTAGGAGCTACTTATGTTACTTATAGCCCAATATTTGATACACCAAATAAAGGGGAGCCTAAAGGTGTTGAAGATTTAAAAAAACTTGTAAAATCTACACCACTTAAAGTTTTTGCTCTTGGTGGCATTATAAGCGAGGAACAGGTAAATGCAGTAGAGCAGAGTGGAGCATATGGTTTTGCATCTATCCGTTACTTTACTTAATTACTTTACAAATCCTACAAGTCATAAAACTTATCAACAAACGCTACAACCTTGTCAAGCACCCTAGGAACTATCTTTTTTCGCTCAAGTAGTTTAGGTTTTACAAGTAGAGTATTTGCTATGTCATCTTTAAGAGGTTTTCTCTCTTCATAAACATAAGTATCAACTACTTGTCTAACTTTAATGCAGTCAAGTTTTTCTTCAGAACATAGCTTTTTATATGCACTCTCCTTTTCCTCTTCCCAAAACTTCTCAAACTCATTTTCAATATCATCAGAGTCACTAATATGAAGCATATTTTCATTGATAAACTTCTCTATAAGCTCTTTTTTACTTCTAAGGTGTGCTTGACCATTGATAATAGCCATAATGTTGTTTTTGTGTGTCTCTTTGTCTTTCTCGTCCGCATCTTTATATCTTGCAAGAAGTTGCAGTATGTAAAGCACATTTATCTCATCTTTATGTATGAGTTCAAGTTCAAAATCTACATCATCAAGTATAGATACTTTTTCGCCTTTTTCACCTATACCATCTTTGATCTCTTCATACAAATCAAGATACTTAGACTTATAATCCTCAAACTCTTGTTCACTCATAGATAAGTCAGTCCATTTAAAGTCACTAAAGCTATCAAGTATATTTTTAAGCCTTAAGATATTTCTAAAAGCCTTGATAAACTCTAACTGTTTATCTTCCCCTTCATTTTTTAAACTATCTACACTGCTTACAGTGGGAGTTATTTTTACAAGTGTCTCAAAGGCTTCATTAAAGTACTTTACATACTCTTCGTATGGTTGCATTATGATGATGTCTTTTGCATCTTTGTTTGAAAAGAGTGCTATAGCATCATCGGTGTTTTTCTTTAAGTTTCTAAAGCAGACTATATTACCTTGTGACTTCTTCTCATTTAAAATTCTATTTGTTCTTGAAAAAGCTTGAACTAAACCATGATACTTAAGGTTTTTATCTACATACAGAGTATTAAGGCTTGGACTATCAAAACCTGTGAGAAACATATTTACCACCAAAAGTATGTCTATCTCTCTATTTTTTACTTTTTTAGATATGTCATTGTAGTAGTTATAGTAACTTTGTGTATCTCTAGTTGTAAACTTAGTCCCAAACATAGCATTATAGTCACCTATGTAGCTCTCTAGCTTATCACGAGAGTGCTGGTTGATATGTTCTTCATCTACACTTGCACCATCGCTCTCATCAAGCTCATAAATGCCATTTGCATCTTTGTCATCTTCATTTGCACTGTATGAAAAGATAGTAGCTACTTTAAGAGTATGCTTTTTACTTTTAAAGAGTTCATAGTATTTACTCAGCATATCAATCCCACTCACACACATCATAGCGGTAAACTCTTGAGCGTGTGTCTTTCGTGAGTGGTTAGCGATTATGTAGTTTGTAATCTTCTCTACCCTATCATCACTCTCTAAAAGTTCCTTAGTATCTATGTTCTCTACATCTATGTCTATACCTGAAGTACTATTTGCCTTTTCTTTGTACCTACCTACATATTCCACCGAAAATTTTAGAACATTATCATCAGCGATGGCATCCGTTATGACATACTTATGAAGTGATTTATCAAACAGCTCTGTTGTCGTTCTTTTACCAAGTTTATTACCAACTGCATTTTCTACAAATATCGGTGTACCGGTAAAACCTATCATCTGGTTCTTGTTAAAAAACTTCGTGATAGCTAAGTGAGTCTCCCCAAACTGACTACGATGACACTCATCAAATATAAACACGATATGCTCATCTCTAAGTATCTGCATCTGAGCTAAGTACTGCTTTTTACTAATGGCGGTATTTAACTTCTGAATTGTAGTTACTATAAGTTTAGTATCATCACTAAACTGCTTTACAAGTGCTTTTGTGTTGTCTGTTCCATCGACTGAGCCATCGCTAAAACTATTGAACTCTTTAGTAGTCTGATAATCCAAATCTTTTCTATCGACAACAAACACAACTTTTTTCACTTGAGGGAGTTTAGTGAGTATTTGCGCTGTTTTAAAAGAGGTCAGCGTTTTCCCACTCCCTGTAGTATGCCAAATGTAACCGTTCTTATCTGAGTTTTGGACTCTATCTATGATGGCTTCTGTGGCATAAAACTGATACGGTCTGAGTATCATCAGTATCTTAGGTACTTGAGCTAATACTATATACTTACAAATCATCTTAGAGATATGACATCTCTCTAAAAACACATCTGTAAACTCTTCAAGGTTTGTTATGTTTTTATTTTCTACATCAGCCCAAAAAAATGTCTGTTTAAAGGACTGTTTACGGTTATTTGCATAGTATTTAGTATTGGCACCATTACTTATAACAAACACTTGTACATAGTTAAAAAGAGCATTGTTTGAAGCAAAGGAGTGTCTTTGGTAACGGTTTATCTGATTAAAGGCTTCTTTTATCTCTAAACCTCTTCGCTTTAGTTCTATCTGAACAAGTGGAAGCCCATTTATAAGCAGTGTTACATCATAACGGTTTTTATAAACGCCATTTATGGTTATTTGACTACTTACTTGGAAGATATTTTGACACCAGTGCTCAGAGTCTAAAAACTCTATGTACTTTGTAGTTCCATCATCTAAAGGCAGAACAAACTTATCTCTAAGTATCATTGCCTTCTCAAAGACTGAACCTTTGTTAAGGTGGTTAAGCACACGTTTGAACTCACTCTCACTCATTGAAAATTTATTATGTTTTTCTAGTTGTAGTTTTAGGTTTACTTCAAGCCATCTATCATCTTTGATAATGACTTTTTCATACTCTAAGCCTACAAGTTGTTTGATGAGACTCTCTTCTAGTACTGCTTCGCTTTGTTTACTCATATTTTACCTTTTTGTAATCCTCTTAACTGAGATAATAAAGTGATAAATCAATCCAGAATAAGCTATATAAAATAATAGACTGATAAACTCCATATCTTTGTTTAAAAAGTGTTTAACAGGAAGTATATTCTTTACAATATGATTTAAAGTATCTAAGTTATCAAATGAATGACTACTAACCACCCATTCATGAAATGGAATTAAAATGAGTAACCACATTAAAGGTAGAAAATACCATTGACCAAAATTTGAAAGTAGTCTATTAAGAAAAAGCATAGTTTTTTTAGCAGGGCTTCTTAAAAATAATGTTTCGCTCATCTCTTTATTCATTTCACAAGAAAAGTATCTATTTGCTTCTGATGTATTACCTATCTTATCAAAAGAGTGTTTTATTATTCTAAATGTTTCTTTATTTGTGTTTAGAGGATTAATCTTCGCACCTAAAAAATTTGGATATTCTTTGAGGTTTGCACTACTAAAGTCTAAACCACTTATAAAATTTGTATTTCTCATATTTATAAAATTGAGGAATGTAACATATTCAAACTTAGTGGAACAGTTTTCACATTTTTCATAACTCGTTCCAAAACGGCAATACTCAAATCCAACATACTCTTCAAATATACTTTTATAAATGAACAAGTTATCAAAATTACTCGTGTAACAATCTACTAAGCCTTTAAAGTTACAGTTTGATATTGAACAGTCGACAATATTTCTAGCTTTTTTGAGTTCAACTTTCTCATGAAATATTGTATCGACCAGAGATAAACTCTCTACTGCATGATAATTTAAAATAAATCTATCTTCTACAATAGAGTTAGACATACTAAACTCTTTTATCTCTCCAGTAAAACCTTTTGAGTTTTTGAAGATGGGCTGTTTAAAAGTAGTATCTTCAAATGTAAGTTTGTTAAAACTACAGTCACAAAATAAAGAATTGTCAATAGTCATCTTTCTACCATCACCGAATGAAACAACTCCATCATTAAACTCACACTTTTGGAATAAAACATTAGACTCATTTTCTAATATATAGAAATTATATAAGAGTAAAGCATTTTGAAATTTACAGTCATGAAAAAAACATTCAGTATTATGTAAATCTAAATAACTTATGCTGAATTTACAATAATTAAAATATATCCTTTCTAATTTTCGAAGTAATCTTGTATATTCAAAAGAGTCAATGTCTTTACTTTGAGGAAAATAGATTTCATTCAAAACTATCATTATTCTTATATTATTAAAATTAATAGTAGTAGTAGTATTACTTGCTGTTTCATCTTCAAGATATTCTAATATATGTTCTTTAGTACCTACTTCATTAGATTCCAATAAAGAAGCTATTAAGTACATCAATTCTCGATAAAAACTATTTAAAAATCCAATTTTATGAAAATCTTGGGAGTACTCATGTTTTTCACAATGTAAAATACATTTATCTTCATGCTCATATGTATTTAAATTACAATCTTCTAATAAGCATTCAGCCATAATAACCCTTTACACAAACATCTGCTGAAGCAGTGCTTTTTTAAACTCTTTGGTGGCGTTTAGTTGCTTTTGTGTCTGCTCTATTTTTGAGTCTATGGATGATAGGAAGTTTGCTATTTTTGTTTGTTCTTTTAGGGATGGGAGATTTATATTTAAAGCTTTTATATCTTTTGTACTTACTGCTGTAAATGTACTTCCTTGCTCTAACCTAATCCATTTCTTTTCGTAAGATAATAAAAATTGATACAAAAATTCAATATTACTTAGTTCATTATTTTTAATTGAACAAACACCTCTTCCTATA
>JALSMC010000280.1 GCA_026987995.1 Sulfurimonas sp.
GTTAAATAAAAGGGAAGGTGTTTAGTAAATAAAAAAATGATGAAATATACTCACCCAAAAGGGTGAGAAATATTGAAAGTGACTATGCTTCGTGACCAGCCATTTCCATTGTAATACAGTTACGATCAAGCATATCTGTACAAACGTATACACATAGTGCACACCCTTTACATCTATCTTCATCTACCCAAGATGTGTTACCATCTTTGTTGAACATAAGCGTATTTGCTTCTGGACAATATAAAGTACAAGTGTTACACTTATACTCAGCACACATATCTGAATTAACTTTTGCTACATAATACATTTTTATCCTTTACTATACGTCGAATCTAACGATTAACTCAGAACCGCTGATATCTACAGAATTAGCCATTTCGAATGTTTGATTAATAACATCCATATTAGCAGTAAGAAGTTGCTCTTTTTTCTTAAACTTTTTCTCAATTGCAGAGTCAAGTGAAGCAGTACCACCAGATGCTACGAAAGAGTTTCCAAGGAATCTCTCACGAACTGCAGCTTCGATATGTGCAGTTGTTACAAGTTTAGTAAGACCAAGAAGCATACCCATCATTGCCATGTTTGTTGCAAGTTCAGTACCAGCTATTTTCTTTGCTAGTTTAGTCGCATCAAATTGAACAACAGTTGCATTTAAATCGTTAAGCACTTTCATATCATCTTCAGTAAGAACATCAAAGTCCGTGTTGATGATGATAAGAGAATTTGGCTTAAGACCTGTGTAAAATGGCATAGTATATGACTTACCATGAGTTACAACTTGTGAGTGGTATATTAAGATAATATCTGGATATACAACTTCACCAACTTCATAAATTGGATCAGAAGAAGCTCTTACATAAGCTTCAACTGGTGCCATTCTTTTCTCAGAACCAAAAAATGGTACTAGAGATGCATACTTACCCGCATTATCCATAGTAGCACCAAGGATGTGTGCAGTTGTTACAACACCCTGGCCACCTAGACCAGAGATTCTAATGTTATATCTTTCTCTTTTTTTATTCTCAGCCATATTAATTTACCGCCTCTGCTACTTTTGCAGCTTTTCTTGCTTTTCTTGCAGCTTTTTCTTCGCCTTCAACACGCTCGATTACTATTTTAGCTTCATCAGTCATATACTCATCAAATTTGAATCTACCTTTACCAAGCTCAATAGCATCAGCAAAAACATCTTCAGTAGGGATAGAATACTCAATGTTACAAGAAGTGTAAGCATGAATAAAAGTTGGACCAACTTCACGAGCTACGAAGATTGCTCTTCTAATAACTTTAGCAGCAGCTTTGATGTTAGTTGGTGACATTCTTACAATGTAAACACAACCAGCAGCCTTAGCTAAATCAGTCGCAGGCATTTTCTCGAAGTCTTTACCCATTGGAGCCATCTTAAGAACAGCACCTTTTGGAGACATACCAGATGATTGACCACCAGTGTTTCCGTATACTTCATTGTCAAGCATGATTGTAGTAAATCTTTCACCACGAATCCATGAGTGCATAGTCATAGAAAAACCGATATCCATAGTACCACCGTCACCGGCAATAGTAATAACATCTTTAGTTTTATCTGGAAAACGTAATCTAAATGCACGAGTAAGACCAGAAGCCATTGCATTTTGATCACCGTAGTTACCATAGATAAATGGAACAGCAGCTTGAGAAATTGCAAGACGACCACAACCAGCAGTACCAATTGTTACAGTCTCTTCCGGACATGGAAGTGAAGCAAAAATTAGTCTGATGTAGTAAGCCATCCAGCAACCTGAACACATAGGGTGCTCTTCCATTAGTTCTTTAAACTGACCCATATTACCTGGACCAGCTTCTTCTTGTGTTTTTCCAAAAGGACCGAAGTCGATTAACTCAACATAGTCTTTTGGTAAATATTTTTTAAATCTCTCTGACGGAGTAATATATGCTAAACTCATTATATATCCTTATAATTTTATTGTGTGCTCAATACCAAGAGCTTCGTAAATTTCAAACATGATTAGTTCAACTGGAAGTGTCATACCACCAAAAACTCTTGGACCTTCATGAACGATACCACCATTAGGAATAGCAGCTTTAACTTCTGTACATAACCAACCAACGATATTATGCTCTGGAACAATAACAGTTTTTGCAGCTGCTAATGCTTCGCGAATTTCAGTTCTTGGGAATGGTCTAATTGCTTTAACTTTAACTAAACCAACACTTAAACCTTCTTCTTGTGCATATCTATGTGCCTCTCTAGCTTGTGCAGCAGCACAACCAGAAGCAAGAAGCATAATGTCAGAACCTGGATTTAGAACCTCTACTGGTCCACCAAGGTATTCGTAGATATATTTCATTGCACGAGAGTTAGAATCCCAAATCTCTTGTTGCCATACTGAGTGAATTAAATAACTCATGAAGTTTGACTTTTGAACTGGAGCATCACGCTGAATTCTTGCCGGAGGAGTTTCATTGTCCATTGCTGGAACTGGTGAAGCTACTGGATCAAACTCTTTGTATACTAGGTCTTCAGACATCATGTCAACATAACCTTTTGCATGTGTTACGAAGAAACCTTCTGTAGCAACTGCAACTGGAATATAAACATCAACTTTTTCAGCAATAGCAAATGCTGCAAGTGTGAAGTCAAATGTATCTTGCTGATTTTCAGCATGTAACATAACTGCACCAGAATACAGCATATAAGCCATTTCAAGATTATCAGGTTGAATTGATAATGGAGCATTAATAACACGAGTAAGGATACCAAGTACCGCTGGAACTCTGTGTCCTGGCCATGAAGCGATTGCCTCTAAACCACGAATAAGACCTGGTCCTGATGTTGCTGTAAATAGACGAACACCAGCTCTTGATGCACCAGCGATTGCTGACATTGTACCAAGCTCTTCTTCCGCTCTATAATACTCTTTAATATGCCCTTGAGCAAAAACATCACCAACAAGGTGCATTACCTCTGATTGTGGTGTAATTGGATAAGCAATAGCCATATCAACATTTGCTCTCTTAACTGCTTCAGACATTGCTTGCGCACCTGTGATGAAGTGTTTCTCTCTTGGAGCCTCATGTAGAAGATAGTTCATCTCTACTTGTTTTTTATTTAATACTGGTCTTTGAACTGCGCTCATTTAATTTCTCCCTTATTCCGAATCAGTGATATGCTCACCCTTTTTTGTCATGATGAGACTTCTGTACTCGCCATAATCAGCAGGTGATAATGTACTGTTATCCTCTTTTGGTAAAGATGGATTTTCAGGTGGTAAAGTAGTTTCCCACTTAATGCCTAGTTTGTTTCTTTCTTCAATCACTATTTCTTTGAACTTAGCGATATCTGAAGCATGTAAATCTCTAATTGATGCCATTGCTTCTTCATGTCCCATATAAGCACATAATGCAACTGTATAACAGTTAGTACCAGCACGAACCATTCTAAGTGTAAGGTTTGCATAGTGACAATGTACACCAACAAAAATACAAGCTTCGATTCTATTATCAAGGATTGTTAAGTTAGGGTGATTTGGGTTAATCTCTGCCTTAACATCAATCTTAGGATATTTAGGTCTGTAATCCGGCATTGGGATAATCTTACAATTAGGAATTTCAGAAGCAAGTTCTAAAATAGCTGCAGATTTCTCAGCAACATCTTCTTTCCAGTCCCAAAGAACTTGAGGCCCAGGGAAAATTGTTGGATTCTTTCTTGTAAGTAATGCAATAGCTGCATCTCTCATAGCCTCTTCTGGTGTTACAGTATTACCATAGAGTAAAGCTGAACCTTCTGGTGCTAGCTCAACCCCCATCGCTGGTGCGGACGTTGGCATATAGCCTGCGGGGCCTACTTCTACTATTTTCGTCATATTAACTCCTTATATTTAATGAAAAAGTTCTGTTCTACACACTGTAAAGGTGTATAGAATAGTTTAAATTCAGTATCTAATCATAAAAAACTACAATTAAATACAAAGTTCTCCAAAAGAGTATAGCATCAGCTACTTCCTTGAAAAACTTGAATTTGTGCCTTATTGTAGCAAAATAAACTTTAACTAGATTAAAATATATCTTTAAAGATTTGTTAGAAGAAAAAGTTGGCTTATTAAGTGATAAATGTTTCGTTTGGTAATGTATTAAAAGGGGGTTCTAAATATTAAGGAGGTAAAAATAATATTTAGAACTTTTAATTGGCTTGTAAGTGTGTATAAAAGTTACACTTTATGTATGTCTAAGACAAAAAAATTAGTTTCCACCAGCATCTTTTGGAGGCTTTTCACCAGCATCAAAGCCGATTACAACACCACTTCTACTTACAAGTTCACTTGCTGTTTCTACATCTTCATCTTCATCATAAGTAGGTCTAACAGTACTACGAATAATAACCTTGTCATTGTAATCAACTGCTTGAAAATAATGAGTCATGCAAAAGTTTTGATTCATAAGGCATTCTATAACACGTGCTTTATTTATCATGTCTTCTCTTGTCTCAAACTCCATGTTGTTTTGTATGTCACTTTTTTTAAAGCAAGCACATTCTTTTTCTATTTCTATTGTATACATTTTATTTCCTTTTGTAATTATATTGGGTTAAAATTCTTTAATGACTTTAAAATCGCCATACTCATATGAGTAGACTTTTTTAGCTTTTTTGTCAATAATAATTGGGCGTATCCATTCGTTGAGTATGAACTCTTTAGCAGGTGAGTTTTCTACGGCTTTACCAACTGTTTCTAAAGGTGCTTCCATATATGTAAGAAGTCTTATAGGTTCATGGTAGGCTTCACCTTCAAGAAGAACTGACTGTGTTGGAAGACCAATTTTCAGATCACTATAGTTACCATTAAAGACACCTACTTTTGAGACGACATTGTGGTAAACTTTTGAGCCAGCACCATAAGTAGCATTATCTACAGTAGAAAAGTAGTGCTCTAAGTTAATCCACTCACCTACAACGAGTGGCCCATTAAAAATTCGTGTAAGTATATCAGAATTTTCATTATCTAGCTTATGATCATATGAGTGTAAAAAAAGTCTATTTCCAAAAGACATATGTTTGATAGACTCTCTTGGACCTGCAAAGACACCCATATTTCCAGCTAATCCCCATTCTGGTCTAGTCTCTGACCAGTCCATAGATTTAATCATAATATCATTTTCATTTTCAGTATATGGTAATTGCTCAATTCTCTCACCACGTGCAATAGAAGAAGCTTTTTTAAACTCTTTTTTAACTATATCAAATCTTTGTTTCTCTTTGTAGTTTAAAATGTCTGTATCGTAAAACTCTATCTCATCAGTTGATGTTATATGAAGTGCTGGCATAAACTTTGCATCATCAGGAATTATAATTCCTTTTTTGGCTATAGCTTCTCTTACATCTTGAGAGTTTCCTATCATACTAAGTGCTCTGTTGTTAGGTAAACTACTACTCCCACCACATGCTCCACAGTCAAGTGCGGATTCAAAAGGATTGTTGTCTGAAACACTCATATGTCCTGATAAAATCACAAACTCTGGAAAATTATCTACTTGACCTATCATTGTTAAGTAGTTGTACAAATACTGTACTTTTTCCTCTAATGTAAATCCAACTTTTGCTAATTTTAGTTTTTGAAATTCATAATCCTCTACGGATACATTGTAGTTGTCTTTTAGCTTATTTATTAGTGTTACAGGGACTTCTACAGAAAGTTTTTTACCTAAAACAAGGTGATCTCTTATAGCTTGAATATCCTCTGTTGAGTATTTATTAGCACCGTTGTTTACAAGTGCTTCACTTATAATGTGAATATGTAGTTTATTTACATACATTTCTATCTCTTCATTAGAGAGTTTCTCCATTGTGTAAGTCGTTTTAGGCTTTTTAGCTTTAAAGTTAGAAAAGAACTTATTTGTTCTTTGTGGTAAAAATGTTTTTCCAAAAAGATTGATACCAAATATCCAACCAATTGCTTCTACCATTATATAAGGAGTGTAAGGATTGTTTTTTAAATCACTTATAACTTTTTTAGTAGTTTTATTAATTGTTTTTTTAGCTTTGTACTCATCATCTGATTCTACTGCTAATTCAAAAACTATATTTCCTGGTGTTACAATTGCTGGACAGAGTATTTGCTCATGAGCTTTGTCAAACTCTACAAAAGCGATAGGGAAGCCTAAAAATCCTCCAGCACCATATGTAGTGTAGTTTCCACTACTTTCAATTGCTCTTCTCATTGTCTCTGATCTTACATCAAGACATAGTGTAGCAGATGCAAGTGCTCTGTCTTGTTTTGGTGCTTCCCCTAAGTCCATCTCATTTATAAAAGATTGAATATAAGTATCTTCAAGAGACTTCATCCAGATATATCCCTCTTCTTCTCGCAATGTTTCCATTATTTGTGCAAGTTTTACAAGAGGTATTTCTGTATTTTTAAGTATGTCGCTTGAGAGGTGAACCTGTTTTGCATCAAGATGAAGCTCTTCTTGTACATATCTCTCTAAAATATCATCATAATTATCAGAATCTTCCATCGCATCAATATACTTTCCAGGTAAGTTGTATTTAAATTTAAGCATTTTAAGAACAACAAATGAAGCATTTTCTAAAGAATACTCATGTAAGAGGTCAAAATTATTAATTTTTCTATGCTGCAAATATGCTAGTTCATAGTAAAGTCTAATTGCCATGTAATCCATGAGTGATGATGGATACTTCTGCTGTGAATAATACTCTGGATCTTCAGAACGGTACTTAATAAAACCCGCCCAGCCATGTAGTTTTAAAATATGTGTTAAGAGGTATCTTTCTTTGTTCATAACATGAAGTTTTTCTAGTACCTCTTCTACAAAAGTGGTAGAATCATGAGCATAGTCAAAATCTTCATAGAGTTTAAAAGTTTCAAACATTCCAAGCTCTCTGTTTGCCATAGATACAGTCGTCTGTTCTTCATCTAAAAAACGTGAGATATATTCTATGATACTTTTTTCAATGACCTCTTTATCATCACGATAAAAAAGTATATCGTTAATCTCATACAGTGTCATATGCTTTGTTATCTGTTTTAACCATCTTTCTTTGTTGTGGTATGAAAATTCATCATCAAGATAAGCCATTAAGTCTTCATCAACTGCATGGTCTTTAGTATCAGCACAACGTCTAAGCTCATTCCATTGTGGGTTT
>JALSMC010000281.1 GCA_026987995.1 Sulfurimonas sp.
ACGCATAAGTATAAAAGCTCGTAAACCTAAAGAGGACTAGTCCTCTATAAGTTTAGCAACTCTCGTACTACTTCCATGTTTTAAATACTCTCTAAGCTCATTAGAGTGAGCAAAAAACTTTTCTCTATCGTACTCTTTAAAAGATTCTATAAGATTTTCAACTGAAACTTCTTCTTGTAAAAATTCAGGATGAATACTCTCTCCCTTAAACTTTTTAAACATGATATTACTCAGACCTACATCTTTTATGTTAAAGAGTTTTGCTCCTATGAAAAAGTCTAATGGTTTTGCTATGTATGTTAAGATAAAAGGTACTCCTATGATGGCAGCTTCAAGTGTTGCTGTTCCACTACAGATGAATGCAAAGTCAGAAGCTAAAAGAGTTTTGTGAGCTTCGTATGAGATGTTTATATTTTTTATATCTCCATAAAGCTCTTTTATCTCTTCTTGTGTGAAGTGTTTAGGGATGATTAGAGTTGCGTTTACTTTGAGTTCTTTGATAAGCTCTAAGTAGATAGGCATAAGTTTTTTTATTTCACCCTTTCTACTGCCAGGCATAAATGCTACCTCTTTTACCTCTGCGTTTAAAGAACTCTTGAACTCTTTTATCTGGTCAAGGAGAGGGTGCCCCACATATTCTATGGGTGCATCATCAGGGTAGTAACTCGGCTCAAAGGGAAGTATGGAGGCTAGTTTATCTATTGTTTTTGCAAGAACAGGTATACGTTTTTTTTTCCATGCCCATGCTTGAGGAAGAATATAGTATATTATCTCTTTATCAGGATACTTTTTCTTTATCTTTTTTGCTAGTGGAAGATTAAACCCTGAAGAGTCTATAAGTAAAACTTTATCAGCATCTGCTGCGAGTTCCACCATCCCATCTGCGAGTTTAAAGAAGTAGCGAAGTTTTTTGAGTGCATCTACTATACCCATGATGGCTAGACTTTGAAGGTCGACTATGGGTGTTCCTAAGTTTTTATCAAAGATACCCATAAGTTCTACTTCATTTTTAAACTCTTTTGTAAGTGAAGTAAGATGAACATTTGCTGAGTGTTCTAGTGCAGATACTAAAAGTTTCATGAGCCACCATCCCCGTAGTTTTCATAACTATCATCATATCGCTCGGCATTCTCAACATCTACATAGTCTGTAAAGTATGTAGTGAGGTTGTCAATGTCCTCATCACTAAGACCTACAGCAAAAGTAATCATCATCTCTTGTTGTTGGTTATCTGCCTTTCTTGCTCTAAAGTGTTTGAGTTTATAGGACATATAACCCTTGGCACGGTTGGCTAAACGCGGGTAACGATGGATACCTTCTAGTTTATGTCCGTGACAGGAGTAACAGGCACTAGAGATATAGAGGTTTTTCCCTTTTTCATAAGCACTTTGTGCAAAAATAGATGTAAATGTTAAAAATAGTAGTAGTATGAAACGCAAACTAAGCCTTAATGATTTATAATGCTACTATTATATCAAAGGTGGCTTAAGTATGATTATAAAAAATGCAATTGTTTGTGACGCGGATGGAGAAAGAAGTGTTGATGTTCGTTTAGAAGATGGACTTATCTCAGAGATAGGTGAAAATCTGATAGGCAAAGATGTTCTTGATGCTAAAGGTGCTTACCTTTTACCCTCTCTAGTAGATACAAATGTAAGACTACTAGACTCTAACTTAAATGCCAAAAATATTAAAGCTATATCAGAGGAAGCTATGAAGGGTGGAGTAGGGCACATAGTCTTAAACGCAGACTCTAATCCTAGCATAGATACCGAAGTCGTTTTAGAGTTTGCACAACATGGTGTAGCCTCAGCTAGAGGTGCTAAGGTGGACTTGATGCTTAACACTCTTAAAGAAGATAGTACACTCTCAAACATTGCCATACTGCTAAAAAAAGGTGTAGTCGCACCTTACATGAGTACCATAGCAAAAAATGATATAGCCATCAAAATTGCCCAGTATGTACAGATGTATAAGGTGACACTCTTTTGTAAAGCAGAAGATAACTCTCTCATAAACGCAGGGGTAATGCTCGATGGCGATGTAAGCTCAAAACTAGGTCTTGCAGGCATACCAGACCTAAGTGAAGTACTTCATGTTTCTCGTATGATAGAGATAGCAAGACACTTCAAAATCAAGATACTTTTTAAAGCCATAGCAAGTCCGCGTTCAGTCGCACTTATAAGCCAAGCAAAAAAAGAGGGTGTAGCGGTGAGTTGTGAAGTTAGTATTCATCATCTTACATCTTGTGATGAGGCCTGTGAAGGTTTTAATACTTTAGCAAAACTTGATCCACCACTTGCATCTAAAGGTGATATGTTACTGCTTCAAAATGCTCTCAAACGCGGAGAAATAGACCTTCTAACAACACTACACCAACCAAGCTCCCCTGTAAACAAAGAGGTGGCATTTTTTGATGCAGCATATGGATGTGAGGGTTTAGAAAATGCCCTCTCAAATTATTATGAGAAGTTTGTAAAAAGTGGTTTTATTTCATTTCCCCAATTATTAAAATATACAGTTTTAAATCCTGCAAAATCAATAGGTCTACAAAGGGGAAAAATAGAAGTTGGAGTAGATGCTAGTTTAGTTCTTTTTGATACGGAGCAGTTAGTGATTAAAGAGCTATTTTAGTAACTCTTTATTTGGCTCACTAAAGTAATAACCTTGGGAAAATTCTATTCCAAGTTCTTTAATAACTTTTTGCACAGATTCTGAGTGAACATATTCGGCTACTACAGAGATGTACATATTATTAGAGAAGTTAACTATCGCTTTTACTATTTCATAACTTTTTTTATCTGTGTCTATATTTTTAATATAACGAGCATCTATCTTTAAAAAGTCTATGTCAAGTGCTAAAACTCTCTCAAAGTTAGAGTACTCAGCCCCAAAATCATCAATAGCTATCTTGTAACCATGGCGTTTGAGATCTTTTATCTGCTCTATATTGTTTTTTTGTCCATTTGCACTGATACCTTCAAGTATCTCTAGTGTTACACGGTAAGGCTCTATTTTATACTCTAATTCTTTTTGTTTGAGGTATGCTAAGAGATAAACTGAAGTTAGGTCGTCTTCTGTTATATTTATAGAAAAATCATAGGTGTTCTTTGCCATAAAAGCATAAGTTTTATCGACCATGATTTTTGTGAGTTCAGGAAGTAATCCTGAGAGCTTTGCTACACCTAAAAACTTATAAGGGGAGAGTATCTCTCCTTCTTTTGTTTTAAGTCTTACAAGTGCTTCATACTTTGTTATTTTATTTTGTGTGTTAGAGTAGATACCTTGAAAGTAAGGTATGATGGAGTCTGTTTCAAACGCCGTATAGATACAACTGTTCATATGCATGAACTCTTCGCGTTTGAGAGAGTTGTCAATATCTTTATCAAATATATGCAGTCTATTTTTTCCATGTTCTTTTGCTTTTTTCAAAGAGAGAGCAGCATGTTTGAGTACATCTTTGTCAGAGTAAACGCCACCATAGGTAAAAGAGATTCTTATCTTTATATCTTTTACTATTATGAGTTTCAATGAAAATGTTTTTTTAATATTTAAGTAGATTGCTTCTATCATCTTGCTTATCATTAAACCTAAGTGCAAACTGATCAGCATTTATGCGATAAAGAGCAGTTGGATAGAGTTCTGTAAGTATGCCAGCAACAGCTTTTAGTATCTCATCACCAATATCAAATCCGTATGCAGTGTTTACATATGAAAAATTATTGATATCAAGAAATAACAGAGTGTTAAAGTTGTTTTTTTGTAACTCAGTCTGTAATGCGAGTTTATTATTAAGACCTAATAGCATATCGGTATAGGCCATCTTATGAATTCTTTGTCTGTTAGCTTCATTTTGTAAGACAATACTTACGATAGAAGAAGCTGTTTGAAGTAGCTTTTTGTGAAAACTAGCAGGAGAACGATGCTCAAAAGAGGATAGGGCTATAGAGCCTATAACTATGTTCTCTTCATCTTTAATAGGCATTGACCAACAAGAACAGAGGTTAAAAGCTTTAGCAGTTTGGATAAACTCTGAGCCTCTTTCATCTGTAAAGGTATTTGAAATGAACTGAGGTTTTCCATGATGTACTGCATTTCCACAAGAGCCAGATTTTGGTCCTGGTTTGAGTCCATTGAGTGCATCCCAGCCCTGAAGTGGCACTGATGGAGCAGCTTTTACATAAAGGAGTCCATCTTCTGTATTTTTAATCATTAAAGATGAGACAGCATTAGGGAGTAAGGATTCAAGTGTTTTACAGAGTTTGTCCAAAATGACTTGAGCATCTATATCTTGAGCAGTGAGTGCCAAAACTTCACTCTGAAGATTTAGTATCGTTTCATACTCATTGTTTGTAATGGGGATTTCATCTATATTTGTATCATTTAAAACAGTACAAGTTTGATTTTCCATTACTCTTCCTTATTTGATAATTATTTCATTCTACATTAAAAACGATTTGTGTTCTCTTAAAAATTATTTTTTAGCTCTTTTTTTATAAAACTCTTCTTTAAATTCACTAAATTTGTCTTCTAAAATAGCTACTCTAACTTCTCTCATAAGGTTAAGGTAGTAGTGAAGGTTATGAATAGTCGCAAGTCTAAAGTAAGTAATCTCACGAGCACGAAAGAGGTGACTAAGGTATGAACGCGAGTAAGTTTTACATGTTAAACATTCACACTCAGGGTCTATAGGTGCAGCGTCTTCTTTGAACTTTGCACCTTTTATATTTATACGTCCAAAGGAAGTAAATAAAGTTCCATTTCTCGCGTTTCGTGTAGGCATAACGCAGTCAAACATATCTATACCGCGTTCTATATTTTCTATGAGGTCTTCAGGAGTACCAACACCCATAAGATAACGCGGTTTGTCCTCTGGCATATACTGCACTGTATGCTCTACTGTGTCGTACATTTCGTTGTTTAGTTCACCAACACTTAAACCACCGATGGCAAAACCATCATAGTCCATAGCACACAGTTCAGTAGCACTTTTAGTACGAAAAGCTCTGTCTGTTCCCCCTTGAATGATGGCAAAGATATTTTGTTCTGTGCATATGCCTTTTTTCTGTTGTGAACGGAAGTAGTCTATAGACTCTTGTGCCCAAGCAGTAGTTCTTTCTATAGAAGTCTTGATGCGTTCTTGTGTAGCTGGAAGTGCTACGAGGTCATCGAGTATCATCATGATGTCAGAACCGAGATTTGTCTGAATATCTATAACTTTTTTGGGAGTAAAAAAATGCTTACTTCCATCTATATGAGAGCGAAACTCTATGCCATCTTTCATAGGTTTTGAAATGTCACTTAAAGAAAAAGCTTGAAAACCACCACTATCTGTTAAAAAACTTTTAGGGTACTGTGTAAAACCGTGAAGTTTTCCCATCTTTTTTATAGTTTCATCACCTGGGCGAAGATAAGTATGGTAAGTATTTGCTAGAATTATCTCTGCACCAAGGATGTTGAGAACATCATCTGCATCAAGTGATTTTACACTTCCAATAGTCCCAACAGGCATAAATACGGGTGTTTTAATAGTTGAGTGCTCTGTTATTATTGTCGCTGCACGAGCCTTGCCACTTTTTGCTTCTAGTGTAAATGTCATAGTGTTAAATTCCTAAATGATTATTATAATGATATTATATCATTTATCTAACTAGCATGGACTTGAGGTCTCTTTAGAAGCTCTTTAAGAGCTGTGTAAGATTAATAAATGTATTATCGTGTAGATTATCAAAAAAGAAACAAGGCTAGATTAATTGAAGCATATTATATTATTTACTATTTTATTCATAGAGTTATCCGCACAGGATTTAAGAACAAGTGTAGTCGAAATTATAGAGACAAATCCTATAATTCTCGAAAGAGAAAAAAACTATAAAGCAACACAAACAGAGATAGATACTGCGATATCAGGATACTATCCTAAGTTAGACCTCTCTTTAGGTATTGGGCTTGAGCAAACAAACAAAAAGACACCCTCTAGAGGCGATGAGTCATTTGAGTACAGTGTTTATCAAAATTCTTTAAAATATACACAAAACCTCTTTGAGGGATTTAATACCTACCATAATGTAGAAGCTCAAGAGTATGGAACTATTGCAGCAGCATATAGTTATGTTGAAAAAGTAAATACAACAACATTAAATATGGTAAATACCTACTTAGAACTTATGAAAAATCAAGAAATTTTACTTACGGCACAACGTAATATAGATATTAATGAAGAGATACTTAGAAAGGTAAAAAGACTTTATGAATCAGGGTTAACAACACTCTCAGAAGTTCATAAAATAGAGTCGTCATTAGCACTTGCGATGTCTAACTATGTTGTTGTAGAAAACACTTTACTAGATGCTTCATATAATTTAGGACGAGTATTAGGTAGGAGGCTTGACCCAAAAGAGATGCAAAGACCAGTTATGACAACTCTGTTACCAAAAACAAGAGAGGATACCCTAAAGGTAGCACTGCATTACAACCCCTCACTTTTAGCAAGTAAGTATAATGTTAAGTTCTCAGAGGCGACAAATAATCAAAAGAAGTCTCCATTCTATCCTAAAATAGATATAGAAATAGCACAACTAGCAAATAAAAACTTGAGTGCAATAGAGGGAGATGAAGATAGGTTCCGAGCTATGGCATACCTCTCATACAATTTTTTTAATGGCTTTGCAGATAGTGCTGCCTTACAAAAAAGTAAATATACTCTCTATCAAGAACAGGAAAAGAAAAATAGTATTCAAAGGCAGGTTATAGAGAGTTTAAACCTTGCTTGGAATGCTCATGAAAAACTTAAAGAGCAGTTAGTACATCTTGTTAATTATAAAAATTATTCTAAAAAAACCCTTGACTTATACTCAAAAGAGTTCGATTTAGGTCGGCGTTCCCTATTAGATTTACTTGCAGCACAAAATGACTACATACAGTCAGATGTACAGATAATATCTACAGAGTATAGTATACTCTATGCAAAGTTTAGAATCATGGACTCAATGGGTACACTCGTCTCATCTGTTTTAGAAGATGATGCTTCTAAAATATATGAAAGTGTCTCACTTAAAGTAGCTAGAAAAAACTAAGGATAAAAGTATGTTTATACAAAATGTTGATAATGTGAGAATGGATGCACTACTAGATACTCTTGTTCTTTTT
>JALSMC010000282.1 GCA_026987995.1 Sulfurimonas sp.
TGCAGAACCATGAATAGGCTCATAAACACCTATCTTTTCACCAACTGAAGCAGATGGTAAAAGACCAATAGAACCACAAAGCATAGAAGCTTCATCACTCAAAATATCACCGAAAATATTTCCAGTTAGCATTACATCAAACTGTCTAGGGTTAAGAACGAGTTGCATTGCCGCATTGTCAACATACATATGTGTAAGCTCAACATCTGGATACTCTGCACTTACTTCAGTAACTACATCTCTCCAAAGTTGAGAAACATCAAGTACATTCGCTTTATCTATAGAACAAACACGTTTTTCACGTTTTTGTGCAATTCTAAAAGCTTGGTGTGCTATGCGAACTATCTCTGAACGAGTGTAAACCATAGTGTTCCACCCTTTATCTTCAGTACGTCCCTTAGGCTCACCAAAATAAATACCACCTATTAGCTCACGCACAACCATAATATCAACACCTTTTATAATCTCAGGCTTTAATGAAGATGCATTGATGAGTTCATCATACACAACAGCAGGACGAAGGTTAGCATAAACACCTAGCTCTTTTCTAAAACGCAGGAGTCCACTCTCTGGTCGTTTTTCACGTGGAAGTGAATCCCATTCAGGCCCACCGATAGCTCCAAAAAGAACAGCATCAGAATTTAAAGATTTTGTAATCGTTTCCGCAGGAAGAGGATCGCCTGTCTCGTCATAAGCGATACCCCCCATAAGTGCTTCATCGTAAGAGAAGTGAAAACCAGAGCATGATGCAACTGCATCGAGAACTTTAACTGCTTCGTCGATTATCTCAGGACCAATTCCATCGCCTTTAATAAGTGTAATTTTATACTTTTTCATTTCTTTCCTTTATTTCATTCGCTGCGAAGTTCATTAAACCACCTGCATCGATTAACTCCTGCATAAATGCAGGAATTGGTGTGAAGTTATATGTTTTATTTGTTGTATTGTTTGTAACAGTTCCAGCATCCATATTTACTGTAATGTCATCGCCTTCATTTATCTCAGCACTCTCTTGGAGTTCAAATATAGGGAGACCCATATTAAAGGCATTTCTGTAAAAAATTCTTGCAAATGTAGGAGCGATAATGGCAGCTATTCCAGCAGCCTTAAGTGCAATTGGTGCATGTTCGCGAGAACTTCCACAACCAAAGTTTTCACCAGCGACTATTAAGTCACCTCTACTGATTTTGTTTACAAATTCTGGATCAGAATCTTCCATAATGTGTTTCGCTAATTCTTCTGGTACTGAAGTATTTAAGTATCTCGCTGCGATGATTATATCTGTATCTATATCTTTACCAAATGTCCAAACTTTACCGTTTATGTTTGCATTGCTCATCATAAAATCCTAATATCTTTTATTAAATAATTTTGTGATTATAGCTTATTTTTTATTTGAGTTTTATGAAACTATTTTGAAGAAGAGAAATAAGACTTGATATTAAAAAGTATCAAGCCTATTTTAAAATGTTACTATCTTTTAAGATTATTTGTAGTTTGAAGCATTTCATCACTTGTTGTGATTACTTTTGAGTTAGAATCATAAGCACGTTGCCCTGTAATGAGGTCCGTTAGTTCAACAACAAGTTCAACATTTGAAAGCTCTACAAAACCTTGTCTAAGTGTACCTAAACCATCAATACCAGGAATACCCTCTATCGGTTGACCCGAACTATCTGTTTCTATATATAGGTTATCACCAAGAGCATGAAGTCCTGCTGGATTTATAAAGTTTGTTGTTTGAATCTGTCCAATTTGTGCAGCTTGAACTTGTCCTGGTTGTATCACAGTAACAGTACCATCTGTACCGATACTAATGTTTGTAGCATCAGGTGGCACAACTATCTCAGGGATAAGTTTATAACCATCAGAGTTAACCATTACACCATCTTGATCAACTTTTAAAGCACCATTTCTTGAGTAGGTTTCAGTTCCATCAGGAAGTTCAAACTTAAAAAATCCTCTACCTGTAATGGCAATATCAAATTGGTTGTCAGTCTGCTTGAGTGACCCTTCAGCAAAAATTTTGTTGATAGCTGTTGCACGAACACCTAAACCAACTTCAATACCGGTAGGACTTTTTGTAACATCCGAAGTAGAAGTACCTGCATACTCCATTACGCTATACATAAGGTCTGAAAATTCTGCACGAGATTTTTTAAAACCTATTGTGTTTACATTGGCAATATTATTTGCCGTTGTATCTATCTGTGTTTGCATTGCTAACATTCCCGTCGAAGCGGTATAAAGTGATTGCATCATAGTATTTTAGTTTCCTTTTATCTTAAGCTTTTTTAGAGAGTTTTTCTATTGCATCTCTATTCATATCATCCATCTGAGTGCTCATAGCTTTTTGGTACATACCTACTAAACGGTTTGTTTCAATAAGTTGTGTCATCATCTTCACAGCATTGACATTGCTTTTTTCAACAAAACCTTGCTGTACAGATCCACTCTCTTTAACATTTGTGATATTTTTTATATCTCCAAATGCATATAAGCCATTATCCTCTTTTTTAAGTAGTGATAAGTCTTTTGGTTGTGCAATTAACAATTTTTTATTTGGTGTTAACTTAGCACTATTTGGAATGTTTGTAGCAATTTGACCATTTTTATCTGAAACAATTACACTATCTTGGTTGGCAAAACTAATTTTCCCTTTTCCTGTCTTTAGATATTCATCTGCTAAGACTTCATAGCCTTGCTTTGTGACAAGAACCCCTTCATCATTTTTCGTAAAGCTACCATCGCGAGTAAGTCTTACTCCTTGTGGAGTTTTTACAGCAAAGAATATGCCTTCATTTGAGAGAGCGAAGTCTAAAGGGTTTGCTGTTTTAGCCATCGTTCCCACAGTATGGTTAGTATAAGCATCTACTACTTTTGGTGCTCTTGTCATAGTACGGTTGATAAATGCTGCACCCTCTTTAGTTTGGTTTGCATTAGGTAAATCATCGCGTTTATTTTGATATATACGCATAAAGTCACCGACGACAAGATTATCTTCTTTAAAACCTACTGTATTTACATTTGCTAAATTATTTGCGATAGTATCGAGTCTATTGAACTGTGTAACCATTCCAGCTGCCGCAGCATAGTATCCAGATTGCATATATTGCCCTTGTTTTACTTTGTATATTGAAGTAATAGCAAGGAGTGTTCCAATCTTTTTTTCTTATAAATTTCAGGACTCATTAATTTAATTTGGGTATAATCCACCTTTAAAAATACTTAATCTACACGGAGCATACTTCCATATGACAGCAAAAGAACTCAACAAAGCAATAGAAACATTTTTTCAAGACCACAAGGGTAAAGATTGTGTTACTTACGAATCTGTTATAGAACTTTTTGAAAAACAACCCTCTGCCGCTCAGGCAAAAAATATTTTAAAACTTTTAACAAAAAACAAAAAATGTATTTATACTTCTAGCGAACAAGCGAAAAGACTCAATGATCAAGAAGCAGAAGCTCGTCGCACAGCACAGAGAAAAATGCTTGAAGATAATGAGAGTGATAAGTTTGACATCCTTAAAGAACATGAACTTCTAGAGTGGTCACGTTCAGACTCACCTGTACGTATGTATCTTCGTGAAATGGGTCAAATTCCTCTACTTACCAAAGAAGAAGAGATTGAGATAAGTAAAAAGATAGAGGGTGGTGAAAGCATCATCATCGATGCTATCTGTTCTGTTCCTTACCTTATAGCTTTTATCTTAGACTACAAAGAACCTCTTATAAACCGTGAACGTCGTGTTAAAGAACTTTTTAAATCTTTTGAAGATGAAAAAGAAGAAACAGATGACACAAATGCTAATACTGATGACGCAGCAACGGTAGTTGAAGTAAAGGTAGTAGAAAAAAATCTTACTGCAAAAGATAAAACAAGAGTAGAAAAAGTCTCTACAAGCTTTAAAGCACTTGAAAAAGCAAAAAAAGAGTGGATAAAGCTTGCAGAAAAAGCACCCGAGACACTTGATGGTGATTTAAATGAAGAGATTATCGGGTATTTTTTAGGTGTAACTTTCAAAAAAGCTGTACTAAAAGAAAAATTACTAGACCTTGGACCAACTTCTAAGCTTATAAATGAACTTGTGAAAGCTATGGAGACAGCACTTAAGAGTGATGATGGTTACGATAAAGAGCTTAAACGCCTTGAGTACAAACTTCCACTTTTCAATGACGCACTCAAAGCAAACCATAATGTTTTAGTCAGTAAGATTCAAGAACTAAACAAAGAAGATATCGCAAACATGGTTCCAGAAGCGACTATGGTTTCTACATATATGGAAATCAAAAAACTTGTGCAAACAAAAGAAGCAAGTAAAAACTCTTTTGATATGGAACCTGAGAAACTTTTTGATATTTTAGAACAGATTAAACGCGGTAAAAATATCTCTGAGATAAGTAAAACTAAAATGGCAAAATCAAATCTTCGCCTTGTTGTATCTATCGCGAAACGTTACACTAACCGTGGACTTCCTTTCCTTGACCTTATCCAAGAAGGAAACATCGGTCTTATGAAAGCTGTTGACAAGTTTGAGTACCAAAAAGGTTATAAGTTCTCTACTTATGCTACATGGTGGATTCGTCAAGCTATCTCTCGTGCTATTGCAGATCAAGCGAGAACAATTCGTATTCCTATTCATATGATTGAGACTATCAACCGAATCAATAAAATCATGCGTAAACACCTCCAGGAAAATGGAAAAGAGCCAGATGTTGATACAATTGCCCAAGAGGTTGGTCTCTCAGTTGAAAAAGTTAAAAATGTTATCAAAATCACTAAAGAGCCTATTTCACTTGAAGCACCTATTGGTAGTGAAGAAGATGGTCGTTTTGGAGACTTCATCGAAGATAAAACTTCTATAAGCCCTGCTGATGCAATACTCAAAGATGATTTACGCGAGCAAATTGAAAATGTACTTGATCAACTCAATGAACGTGAAAAAGCGGTTATTAAGCTGCGTTTTGGAATTATGGATGATGAGAGTGATAGAACTTTAGAAGAGATCGGTAAAGAGTTAAGTGTAACTCGTGAACGTGTTCGTCAGATAGAATCTTCAGCTATTAAAAAGCTTAAACACCCTAAAGTAGGTCGTCGTCTTAAGAACTACATAGAAGAGTAGGCTTTTTAACTTATGACTTTTGAGCAACAGTGGTTAGAGTTTGACTACAATCCTTTCATAGTATTTAATGAAAATGGGAAAATCATCTCTACAAACTCTGAAGCTCAGTTTCTCCTCGGTGCAACAACTCCCTCTACTCTTTTTGAACTTGCAAAAGTTTATGCTAGTGTAAACTTTGGCTTTAAAACCACTTTTATAGAGTTAGAGTATGGACGGTACAAGTTTTTTGGTGTAACTGTAGGGTATACGGATGAAGCACAGATAGGCATTAAACTCTACCAAGTACCTTCGTTCAAACTAAACACTCACAAACCAGAGGGTGAACTTACAAACATCTTTACTATCACTGATCTTTGCATCGCAACCAACAGTATCAGTTCAGATGTAAAATATACAAAATCTTATGACCCAACTATCCCAGAGATTATAATAAACTCAAACAAACTTATAAAAGTTCTTAACAAAATGTATATGTGTGTACAAGAAAATGAAACAATTGATACTAAAGTTTTTTATAGAGTGGGAGAACATATTAAATTTGATGGGAAAAAGTACAGTATATTTTCTATCTCTATCAGTGCTCAAAATATAGATACAAAACAGAGTACCCAACTAAAAGCTCTCGCAGAAAACAACAACTTCTATATAGAAATATCTTCTAGTCTCACTATAAATATTCCTATGATAACCTCTTAAGCCGCTATCTCTTTAGACACTAAAGAGCCGACCACAATACCTATAAAAAGCGATGGTAAATAGGCACTTAGATCAAGAAGATTATTATTTTCTAAAGCTATAAATCCTAATACTAAAAATATATACGGTACTATTCTAAAAATAGAAACACTACCCCGAGCACCATGCTTCATACTCTTTACACTAAAAGTTTTTATCTTTGCTTTTTCTTCTTTTACTATTGTTTTTAAGTCTAGTTCTTCAGGTGGAGCTTCATTAATGTTATCTTCATACCCCAGGGCACCTTCTCTGACTTCGTCATTCACCTTGTCATAAAGACCATGTGGGTCTTCAATAGTATCAAGTAAATCTCTATCACCTTCATAAGCCTCAGCATCAACTTTTGTAATGACCATCTTTTTATAGGCAAGAGAAGCTCCAACAATCACAAACATCGAACTAAGGAATGCAACTTGTGCGTTTATATAAAAGGTTTTTGAGTAAAGTGCAGTAGAGAGGACTAGTGCTTCTGAGAGAAGAAGTGTACTAGTAATTCGTTTGAGAATACTCATCATCGTCCTCATCATCGTCTAGCTGTTTTTTTATCGCATAACGCGGTTCTTTTGCTAACTCTTCGTAAGCTTTATACTCTTTTGCATATGCTTTGTAGACATTTAGTATTGCAGCTGCTATACCAATACCAACACCTATCCAAAAAGTCCAAGCTGTATCGGTAAGACTTTTAAGTAACCATCCAATTCCTACACCCATTAAAACAGCTACTACCATAGAAATTCCGAGAGAAAGACCATCTGCGGCTTCTATGATAGGCTTTATCCGTGGTTTTTTTTCACCCTGTTCATTCTCTTTATTGTCAGTCTTATCCATTTTTAATTGCTCCGAGTACTTTAGCTGTTGCTTTTATAGTATCTTCTATCATCACATCAGTTGTTGCAGTTGAGATAAATCCTGTTTCATATAAAGAACATGCGAAGTAGAAACCTTCTTTTAGCATTCCTGCATGAAATTTTGCGAACATCTGTGCATCACTATTGGCTGCATCTGCAAAGTTTTTTACAGGATTTTCATTAAAGAAAAAACCAAACATACTTCCTCTCACATCCACTTGCATAGTGATGCCTAAGTCTGCTGCTGCTCTTTGCATACCATCTACTAAAGTTCTTGCTCTTGCTTCTAAGACTGCCATAACTCTTGCATTTTTCTTGAGTTTTGTTAAAGCTGCAAGTCCTGCTGCCATAGCAACTGGATTTCCACTGAGTGTTCCTGCTTGATAGACTGGACCCTCTGGACTCAGTTGTGCCATAA
>JALSMC010000283.1 GCA_026987995.1 Sulfurimonas sp.
TGAAACTTATGTAGGCTCTTCAGGAAAAGTCTACCCACTTGATAAAAAAGCGGCTCCCCTACTTCGTACTTGGATATACAGGCTCAAAGCAAATGGAACGCAGTTTAAAATGCAACATAAGTTAGTCTCTTGGGCTAAGGAGAGTTGGCAGTTCCAAACGCCAGATGGATTGCAGGAGTACTCTTTTGATGGTGTTATTTTAGCACTTGGTGGTGCTTCATGGCCCTCTTTAGGCTCGACTGGAGAGTGGACAAAGATACTTGAAGAAAAAGGCTTAAACATAAGCCCTCTTAAACCTGCCAATATGGGTTTTAACATCACTTGGTCACAAATATTTAAAGAGAAGTTTTCAGGTACAGCTTTAAAAAATGTAATGCTGCGTTTTACAGATATTAACGATACACTTCATTCAAAAATGGGTGAGCTGATGATGAGTGAGTATGGAGTTGAGGGAAGTTTAATTTATACCTATTCTAAACACATGAGAGAGATGATGGATAAAGAGTCTCCATGCATAGTTTATCTCGACCTCTTTCCTCATCGTACACTCAGTAAGTTAACACAAGAACTCAGTAAAAGTCGTGGAAAACAGAGTTTAAGTGCTTTTTGGAAACGCTTAGGACTCGTAGGCATTAAAGCTTCTATGTTAAGAGAAGTTTTAAACAAAGAAGAACTAAAAGAGCCTGAGTTAGTCGCAAATACACTCAAAAAATTTCCTTTAAAACTTGACTCTTACCGACCACTTGAAGAGGCTATAAGTACAGCTGGTGGCTTGGCGTTTAACAACTTAGATGCATCACTAATGCTTCATGAGCATGCAGGTGTGTTTTGTGTTGGTGAGATGCTAGATTGGGAAGCACCTACTGGTGGTTATCTCTTAACGGGGGTCATGGGACAAGGTAAACAAGCTGCACTTGGTCTTATAAAATATTTGCAAAAGGATACAATAACAAAATGTTAGAAAGAGAAGTAACAAAAGAAAATCTAAATAAGTTAGTCATTAGTTTTTACACAAGAGTACTCAAAGATGATTTAATAGGACCTATCTTCATAGATATACTTGGTAAAAACCTAAAAGAAGATAAGTGGCCGGCACATATTGAGCTACTGACTAACTTTTGGGCATCTTTAGCACTTGGTGAAAAAAACTATAACAGCAGTCCTTTTGCTCCTCATATAGAGTTTAAAGAAAGACTAAGTGTTGCAGCGTTTGAGAGATGGTTAGAACTATTTCACGAGACTTTAAATACAATTTTTCATCCACAAATAGCAGATCAGTTTTTAGCTAAAAGTAAAACTATTGCAGGTAACTTTATGCGTAATCTGCAGATAACTTAAAAGGGTTTTCATGAACTACTATATATTTGATGAAGTGTCTCCTAACCGTTATGCTCCTTACTTGGAACTTCCTGATGAGATTGACCTTATCGAGTCTATTATGGGAAAGAAACCACAGTTTGACTACTTGCCTATAAAAATGGAAGCTGAGATAGATGAAGATGAAAAGATAGTTTATACAGACATCATCAACCCTGGTGTTCCTCTGTTCTCAAAGAAAATGAAAGAAGCACTTGACGAACTTGGTATTACTAACATTGACTACTACCCTGTTGAGATTATAGACGAAGACTCAAAGGACTTACTTGCGGAGTATTGGCTAGGCATAGTTACGGACATTGTGTCTTGCATAGATGTAGATAAAAGTGTGTTCGGTGAGACGGCTATGGGTCAAGCAGTCATAACTGAGTTTAAGATTGATGAGAATAAAACTAGAGGTTTAAATCTCTTTAGGTTTCACAATATCCCAGGTCTGATGATTATAAACGAAGAACTAAAAAACAAGTTAGAAACACAAGATTTTGAAGGTGTCAGTTTTAAACATACTGATAAATACAATAGAAAAGCATAAGGAATAAAATGAAAGAAAATTACAAAAGCAACAACTACCCTGGTGGTAACTTAAAAACTGAAACTTACACAGAAGGTGATACTTCTATAACAAAAAACTACCATACAGGTAGAAATGCTTATGTAAAAGAGTTTATAAGTGAAAAAGATGGCACTAAAGAGATAAAACACTTTAATACTGATGGTCTTATCTCTAAACTAGAGTATTTTAAAGGCGATAAAAGAGACGGAGTTGAGACTAAATACCTTGTTTCAAAAGCAAACAAAAGCATCAAAAGTACTAAAACATACAAAGATGGTAAACTTCACGGTGAGTGCACAACATATGGTCCACTGGCTTTGATAATAAAGCAAGAGGTTTTTGTTCTTGGAAAAGTGGTTTTAGAATACCTTAGAGAAGATAAAGAGAGCAATGACATTACGAGTGTTACAATGATAGATGAAAAGAGTTTAGAACTCCTAGATGAGTCCCAAAGAAACCTTATACAAGAAAACATTGCAAATATAAAATGAAAAAAATCTATATAGAGTTAACCTCAAAATGTGGACTCTCTTGTAACTTCTGCCCGTCAGCTACAAGAACTACTTCGAGTATGAGTTTAGAACTCTTTAGAAAAATAAATGATGAAGTGAAAGATCTAACAAAAGACATTGCTTATCATGTGGTAGGTGACCCTCTTTTAGTAAATAACTTGGGCGAATACCTAGATATAAGCTACAAGGCAGGTTTAAATGTTCACATAACCACAGCAGGCTATTATCTAAAACCCTCAGATGCACAAACACTTAACCATCCTGCCGTAAAGCAGATAAACTTCTCACTCAATAGTTACAGAGGAAATAATCTTCCCATTTCACTTGATGAATACCTTCAAAACATAGCAGATTTCACACTAGCATTTCGTACACTCAATACTAAGTCTTTTATAAACTACAGACTTTGGAACAAAGAAGAAGATAACTCACAGCAGAGTTATAATGATGAAGTGATGCATAAAATATTTGATAAATTAGGAGCTTCACTACCTGATGAGAAGTCCGCATTTGAGCAGCGTTTAAGAGTCATATCTAAAGTGCTTTTTAATTTTGACTCTCTTTTTGAGTGGCCTTCACTTGAAGCGAACCATGTAAGTGATACTGGCTACTGTCATGGTCTTAGCTCTCAAATGGCGATACTTAGCAATGGCGAAGTTGTACCTTGCTGTTTTGACTACGAGGCAGTTATAAACCTTGGAAATGTAGAAAAGGAGTCTTTGCAAAACATACTCTCTAGCGATAGAAGTAAGGCAATAATAGATGGGTTTAAAAATGGTCTTATTAGTGAAGAACTCTGTAAACGCTGTGCTTACAGAAGTAAGTTTGATTAACTAGATATTAGTCCTGGCTAGCACATTTTGTACAAAAGCTAGCCTTGGGCATTAGTAATAGGCGATCAAGCTCGATGATCTGTTTACAGTTACTACAAAGGAAAGAGCTAACATCGGGGAGTTTATCTAAAAAAAACATTAGTTTTCTCTTTTTCTTATAAAACTGTTTGAGTTCTATGTCTGACTTTGTTTGCTCACTTAAAATTGTTCCCAAACTACTCTCTGGTGCTGTTATCGCCGTATAAGACTCCACTTCATTTATGTAAGTGTTTGCTATAGATAAAGCATCTGTAAGTTCTGTTTTTATCAATATATATTCTTTCTCGTACACGTAACTAAACCTTTTCTTAATGATTTTAGAATTATATAATTTTTTAGCTCAAAACAAGCTTTTATGATAGAATTCGAATAATAAATATAATAAAAAGGTATAAGTTATGTTAGGACAAGCAGATATAAGTGATGTAGAACTCAAACAAAGATGGAGACTTTACTGGATTAACTGTATCTTTGATTTTTCTTCTTTAAAATTTCAAGAACTTTCATGGGTAAATAACTCAGAGAAATGGCCCTCTTCTTACGAGGAATGTAACTCAGCATACTTTGACAACTTAGCACTCTACAAAGGTTATGTTAAAGCGGTAGAAGCTGGTAATGTGTCACAGATAGAAGCAGATAAAGCCAGTACTTTTCATGACCTTGCAAACTTTTACGATGAACCAAGTGAGAACCCAGCAGATATACTTGCAGATGAAGAGTGGTTAGAAGTTGTAGAAGCTGCAGGTGTTTTTTGGGCTTACCTCAAAGAAACATTAACAGAGCCAAGAGAAGTTGAGCGTATGGAGAAACTCGAAAAGGAGTTTTCTTAAAACCAGACATAAAGGTGTCATAACATAATCATATACTCTCACTATAAAAGCTGAGGAGTTGATTATGCGAAGAAGACACAAAAAAAACTATATACTTGATAATAAACCAAGTGACTTTATTGATACAGAGTATGCAGATAAAGCATCTCTATGGATACTAAGAATTCTTTTTCCCCTTTATGGGCATAGAGAGTTTCTAGATAAAGATGGTTTTATCACCAAAGAGAGTATCCTTCTCTTTTTAGGTGGTGCAAAGTTTTTAGATGATGGTAAAGAGAGCTCAGAGTCTCGCAAAGATCTTATGAGTGATTTTGCTCAAGAATTAGAAATTTTAGAGTCTAAAACTCTCAAAGAGAATCTTAATAGTATACTTACAAAAAATATAAAAAGAATCTCAACACTCATAAATCTCAATAATACTGAAGAGGCTATACTAGAGTTTATCGTTCTTATTAAGCAGTATGAACTACTTGATGATGCGGTATCACTTCTAGGGCATGAACTAAACACTAAACAAGCCAAACGAGCCTTGAGCATTATACTAGGTATCTCTCAAAATAAAATAGAGAAGGCACTGCAAAGTGACTCAAAGTTAGTCTCCTCTTCTCTCATAACAATTGATAAACACAATACACGCTCTCTTGATAGTAAATTTGACTCTATTAGTGATGTTTTTATTGATAATATGGCAAACAGTGATGAAGATATTCTCACTATGGTTCGAGATATACTACGTCCATGCAGTATGAGTGATCTCAAGCTCAAAGACTATGAGCATGTTAAAAAAGATATTAAGATTATCTTGTCTCACCTCAAAGAGAGTATAAAAAAGAAGAAAAAAGGTGTAAATATCTTACTCTATGGTCCTGCTGGAACAGGTAAAACAGAACTTTCAAAACTACTCGCTAAAAAACTGAACTCTGCTCTATATGAAGTGAGCTATGCAGATGAAGAGGATGACTCCATGGATGGTAATCAAAGAGTCAGAGCTTACAAGAGTGCTCAAGCTCTCTTAGCAAATGAGAGAACAATTCTAATGTATGATGAGGCTGAGGATATATTTGAGAGTAGTGGTGGAAGTTTTTTATCTGCTCCCTCACGACAAAAGGATAAGGCTTGGATAAATCGTATGCTTGAGAGTAATAGTGTGCCTACTATCTGGATAACTAATAATATACACAGTATAGATGATGCTATTGTGAGAAGGTTTGATTATGCTCTTGAGTTAGTTATACCTAAAAAGGCTCAAAGAAAGAAGATTATCAAAAAATACTCTGAAGATATACTTGATGCAAAGAGTCTAAAGCTCTTATCACAGCATGAGAGTATAGCCCCTGCACTTATCTCTCGTGCAACTAATGTAGTAAAAAACATTGAGAGTAAGAGTAGCTCAAAAGATTTTATCCGTATAGTGAACAATACTCTCAAAGCACAAGGGTATGGGGAACTTAAATCTAAAAAGAAAGTAAAAAAAGAGAAACTCCTTCCATCCATCTATAAACCAGAGTTTATAAATAGCGACACAGACTTACAAGAACTAAGCAAGGGAATAAAAGCACATCCAAATGCGAGGATATGTCTCTATGGAGCTGCTGGAACAGGAAAGAGTGCTTATGGTCGCTACATAGCTAAAACACTAAAAAAACCACTTATCATAAAAAAGGTGAGTGATCTGATGGATATGTATGTTGGAGGAACTGAGAAAAATATAGCTTCTGCGTTTGCTGAGGCAAAAAAGAAAAAAGCAGTGCTAGTGTTTGATGAAGTAGATAGTTTTTTAAGTGAGAGAGGTAATGCTCAAAGAAGTTGGGAAGTAAGCCAAGTCAATGAGATGCTTGTGCAGATGGAGAACTTTGAGGGTATATTTATAGCAACTACTAACCTGATGGAGAATCTAGATAAAGCGAGTTTGAGAAGGTTCGATATGAAGTTGAAGTTTGACTTTTTAAAACCAACACAAGCTTGGGAGATGTTCATGGTATTTCATAAAGAGTTAGGACTTAAAGAGAGTTCAAAATCACTTGAGTCAGATGTAAGAGGAGTACACTCACTTACTCCTGGGGACTTTGCTGTAGTTGTGAGACAGAGTAAGTTTCGTAGTATCAACAATAGTGAAGAGTTTTTAGAGAGGCTCAGGGAAGAAGTTGCTGTTAAGGATGTTGATGAGGGAAATGTTATGGGGTTTTTACAATGTTAGATATTTTACTTCTCATCGTTGGTGTGATTAATATATTTGTTATATTTACACTTTTGTGGGGACTGAAAAATTATTTGCTTGAATATAAAAATGCTATTGACAGCCAAAGTGTTAGGCAAGAACTATTAATTGTAAAAAAAGAGTTATCAAAAAAGATAGAAGATCTTAAATCACTTCTCTCTTTTAAAGAGAGTTGTTTTATAGGTATTGGAGGAGGTGGTGGAAATATTATCTCACATATCAAAGAGATAGATGCTAAACACAGGTTTATTTATATAAACAGTGATTTACAAGCACTTAGTGTAAAAAAATCAAACCATAAAATTCTCTTACAAAAAGATACAAATGACAATCTAGGGTGTGGAGGTCAAGTTCAGTGTGCACAAAGGCTAGTTGATGATAGAGCGAAGAAGAGAGTTGAAAAAATGATAAAAGGCTACAAAGATATTTATATCATTGCTTCATTAGGTGGAGGGGTTGGAAGTGGTGCTACTCCCAATGTTGTGAGATTTTTGCAAGATATTGGTAAAGATGTTTACCTTAGTGTGACTTTGCCGTTTGAGTATGAGGGTAAAAAGAGAATGGATGTAGCAAAAACTGCCCTAGAGGAACTACAATCTATAATCAAGCATATAAATGTGTTTGATAACAATGAAGTTCTCAAAGAGATAACCGATGAAGGAATAGATGCTACATTTAAAAAGATTTCTAAAAATATGTATCTGGATTTACTCAAAAATAGATGAGAAATATTTCCAGTAATGGCGAGCTTAAGCTTATATC
>JALSMC010000284.1 GCA_026987995.1 Sulfurimonas sp.
TTGATAATCATAACAGTGTTGTTATGCTAGATTTTGGACATGAAAGCTATTTAGTTTTAATGGGAAATAGTAATATTTTACTTGATAAGTTTCAAGATAATAAACCAACATCGCAAAGTGAGTTTGATACAATACTACAAGAGAGAAACCAAGAGTTAGAGAATTTCTTAGGTACAAACCAGCATAAAGAGCCTCTTCAAGCTTACAAAGAGAGAGCAGCTTCACTCGCTTATGCAGACGAAGACTAGTCTTCTTTTGTAGTGCTAAAGCGTTCTTTTAAGAGTTTTTTTACAACACTTATATGTGTTAAGTTCATCTCATATGAACTATCCATCTGCTTGTTTATATGAAAAACTTCTGTCACAGTAATACCATATGGATCTTTTTTCTCTTTTGTAATTTTACCATTTTCAATAGTGTAAAGATATAACTTCTTACGACCTGTTTGGATGTAGTAAGTAAGCACTATCTCATCAGAGTGCTTTTTCTCCAATGCGACCATAACACGTTGTGTCGCTGGATACTCACCCTCAAGTTTTAAAAGATCTTTTGCATTTTCAATGTTTAAGTAGCCTACATAAAACTTGTTATAGAGATTATGATAACGCTGTACTTTAAAGTTCATCAAAAATGACATATCAAGTATATGCTTTTTATGACTTCTTATAGTTTTAGTTATCCACGACATAGTATTGTAGTATCTAAATGGATGAAGCTTAAGCTCATGTGCTTCTATCATACAGCCACCATTTATGATATCTTTAGGAGCTAACTGGCGTTTGTTTTTTGCGATAATTTGATCGAGTACATCTCCAGCAGAAAACTCTTTAGTAAACCACACCTTACAAAAATCAGGAAACTGCTTAGCACCTGTTGCACCATCGTTTAAGATTATAAGGGCTTTTATCTCATAGTTAGGGAAGATTATCTCTAAAAGAGCTTTTTTCTTACGTAAACGACGTCTGAGCTTCAAAACAGACTTCACTAGTGTCATCTCTACAAAATAAAGTTCATTTTTTACAGTTACAAACATCGCATCAAACTCACTTATTTCACGTGACTTTGTTCTATATACTATCTGTTCTTTCTCACTTATAGAGAGAGTATTCGCAAATGCTTTATGCTTATTTTGATGAAAACCTTTAAGTATAAACTTATCTATATAGTCATTGTTTTGAGCATAACGCAGTAGTTTTTCATACACAAAGTTTTCAAAAACTTCACCTTCAAATGAACGAAATGAGCTCATATATGCAGGGTCATCTACTTCTATACCTTTAGCTAAAAGTGAAAGTAGATGTTTTGTATTGTAATCATAATGATAAAGATTATCTGAAATATCACCAATTTCTAGTAGTCTAATTGACTCACTTATATCTAAAGGGTGTTTTTCTAACATTTAAGCAAATTCTCCATTTCTAAAAAAATCATCGAGTAGGTTTCTATACTCTTGTATATCTGTAATCGAATTCACATCATTTCTAAGAACTGAAGCACCTTTATAGCCCTTAGAGTATGTGTGAGTATGTTTTCTAAACATCGGTACACCATGTGCACCATAAAACTCTATCATCTTATCGAAATGTTCCATAATTATTTCATGTTTTAATGCAAAATCTATATGTTCTTCACCTGAGCGCAGTTGATGAAAAATCCAAGGAGCACCAACAGCACCCCGACCTATCATAATACCATCAGCACCAGTATGCTCTTGTACCCATTTAGCTTTCTCATAAGAGTCTATGTCGCCATTGGCAATTACGGGAATATTTACAGCCTCTTTTATCTCTCTAATCGCATCATAATCAACAGGTGCCTTAAACTTACCAACACGAGTACGACCGTGAACTGCTAAAAAGTCAGCACCACTATCTTCAACCATTTTAGCGATATCTACATGGTTTTTTTCTTCAAAACCAAGGCGAATTTTTACAGATGTCATCGACTTGTTTGAAGTATCTTTTATAGTTCTAATAATATCACCCATTAGTGGTAAATCCAAAAGTAATGAACTACCACTTCCATGTCCAGTAACCTTAGGCACAGGACACCCACAATTAAGATCGATGATGTCTATTCCCTCTTGCTCATTGAGTACTTCTACAGCACGTCTTGCTATATCTACTTGAGATGCAGAAATCTGTACCGAGTAAGGGTCTTCGTTGATAGATTTTTGTAACATATGGAGAGTTTTCTCTGAACCATGTGCGAGAGCATTTGAACTGAGCATCTCACTTATAGTAAGGTCTGCTCCAAATTTTTTAACAACACTTCTAAAAGGGAGGTCTGTAAAACCAGCTAAAGGAGCCAATACATACAGTGTTTGATCAAAGGAGAGCTTCTTTAGCATAAACTAGACAAAGAGCTCTATACTAAAGTTTTTGTTGCATAATTTTAAAGCACGGTAAGCTTTAAAGTTTTGGTATTCATTGGGTTGAGAATTATCTAAAATACTATCAACAGGAGCTAACATTTCAAGATCAAAAAGTGTATAAAGGTATGCATCAACAGCATCTTCATTCTCATCACTTAACATTTCAAAAAGTTTTATACGCTGTTCTGGAAGCATTCCACCTTTAGCAATACTTGCTGAGAGTTTTATATAGTCAGATGTATTTAAATCAAGAGACTTCATCAGATCAAGAAGCTCTTCATTGTTTATACCTAAAGTAAACTCATCAGCATTTACACGTTCTAAAACAATCTGTAAAGATTCTTTAGATAAAAGTTCTTTATATTTTAAAATATTTGAAATTGATGCTGTTTTGACATAATCAACATAGGCTTCTTTTCTTAATACATCTGAGTACTTAGTCTCATTTGAGAGAATAGCTTCAGCTGTCAAAAGACCTTTTTTATACTTGTTTCGTTTGTTTTGAATAACAAGTTCATTATCTTTTAAAAGGTTATAAGGTTTTAAGTCAACAACTTCACCATTTTTAATATCTTCAATAATTTTAAAAGCACCATCTATTTTTTCATTTTTTGTTAAGCCTATGACATTTCCAGCAGGAAACATTGTAGTGTTTTCTAGTAGTTTTCCAAGTAGTGCATATCTATCTGTTTTAAAACTATGACTTCTTGATTTTTTCCCTAAGTATGCTTCAACAATGGCATCAATGATTTTCTCATAATCTTTTTCATATTTACGAAGATTCATACCTCCAAGAAAAGAGTAAAAGGACATGTGAAGCACACTCGCCACATAAAGAGCAAATACAGGAACAACTACCCAGACTGCTATAGACAAGGCAGGAAGAGGTATACCAAATAGGTCTATTGTTGTAGTTTCTTTGCTCACATATGTATAAACAAATGCTCCTACTGACGCCATTAAAATGAGTGCAGCTATTGTATATCTTTTAATGTACATTCTTCTTCCTCTTACTTAGTTTTTTCGATTATCTCTCTACAATCAATGCAGTAAATAGCATGTGGTTTTACTTTTAAACGCTGAAAACCAATATCGTCTTCACACATTTCACAAATACCATAATCACCATTAGATATTTTACCTAAAGTAACTTCAATCTCATGTAATTCTTGGGTCTGCTGTATAATTATAGCACTCTCAATCATTGAGTTATTGTTAACTGCAGCATGATCACCCTCATCATTTAACTCGAGGGCACTTAACTGACTTAGTTCTTTATTTACACCATCAATATTACTATTTATCTGTTCTCTACGACTCTCTAATATCTCTTTAAAATAACTTAGCTCACTTGCTTGCACTTATGTATCCCTTTATTTATGGTACGGATGATTTGTTAAAATAGAAAAACCACGATATATCTGTTCAAGTAAAACTGCCTTGGCAATTTTATGACTCATCGTGATTTTTCCTAGACTTATGACAACATCACTTTTGTTTAAAAAGTCATCTTCAAAGCCATACGCTCCACCTATGAAAAATTTAACTGACATTTTACCATCTAATAGCTTACTAAATTCATAACTATCGATTATTTTTCCATCAGGATGCAAAGTAACACTATAAGAAGAGCTAATATGTGGTTCTAGAACCTTAGTATAAGCCCTCTGTGCCGACTCTGGGGAAATAGTGTGTGCTTTTGTTACATCTTTGTTAAAAATTTCGGTATCTTTAACATTTGCGAAGCGAGAAATCATTTTTGTGAGCTCTTTATAGAGCGGATCATAGATAGTCTTCTCTTTTTTAGCAATACTTAAAATTTCTACATTCATTTAAGAAGACCACTTCCTATGACATTATAAGTAACATGAGTAAATTCATCGTCAAGTTTAACACCACCAATAGCCCCAACTAAATGCTTAGATTCTGCAGCAATATCTTCTATAGAGTCTCCAAGTATACCTACAATGTCTTTTTTAGTGTCAGTGCTTCTATATGCACCTAAACCAATGTAGTTTAAGTCAAGTCTATTTGCTTCTAACACTTCTTCTTTGTTGTGTGTTGATATACCTAGAATTTTATCTTCACCTACTAAACTACGAACAAGTGCAACAGCCTTATGTATATCTTCATCTATAGCACGAAGGTCTTCTTGTCCAAGATGTACACCATCACAGTACTCTATGAGGTCATAAGCATCATTAACGATTAAAAATCCATCATATATATTTCGGATATGAATAAGTTGTTCTCTGATGAATGCTTTATCAGCATTTTTATTGCGGTACTGAATTATTTCGGCATTATGCTCTTTTGCTAGAGTGATATACTCATCAATACCAACCCCTTTAGAATCAAGCATATCTTGATCACATAGGGCATAAAGTCTCACCCTTTATACTTTTAAAAGAGTGAAAATATCTGAGAGTGTTTTTTTCAACTCATTTCTATTTACTATCATATCAACAGAGCCTTTCTCTAACAAAAACTCTGCACGTTGAAAACCATCAGGTAAAGCAGAACCAATAGTCTGCTCGATAACACGTGCCCCAGCAAATCCGATAAGAGCTCCTGGTTCTGCTATGATAATGTCTCCAAGAGTTGCAAACGATGCAGAAACACCACCCATTGTTGGATCTGTTAATACTGAAATATAAGGAAGATTATGTTTTGCTAGTTTTGCAAGTGCTGCTGAAGTCTTGCTCATCTGAAGTAAAGAAAAAGTAGACTCTTGCATACGAGCACCACCAGAAGCAGAAAGTATAACAAGCCCTTCACGGTTCTCTATAGCACGACCTACGGCACGAACTATCTTTTCACCCTCAACAGAGCCTAAACTACCACCCATAAAAGCAAAATCAAAGATGACCACTTGAGCAGATACTCCGTTCATTTCACAACTACCTGCAACAACAGAAGACTTACGACCTGTTTTAGCAAAACCATCTTCTATTCTTTTCTTATAAGGTTTACTATCTACAAAATTTAATGGGTCAACAGGTTCTAGTGAAGCATCAAACTCAATAAATGTACCTTCATCTGCTAAAAGTGCAATACGTTCTTTCACACCAATACGAATATGATAGCCACATTTAGGGCATACATAGTTTTGATTTTCAACTTCTTTATAGTACATAGTCGATTGACAAGATTTACAAGTAATCCAACGAGAAGATGCTTCTTCTTTTACAGCAGGTTTGTTATCAAAAGTTTTATGAAATAGATCAAGTAGGTTCAAAAAAAATCCTTAAATTATAAATAGCTAATATTATATCTTATTTATACTTATTTTAGGAAACGATTGTAATTTTTTTGTGAAGGTAGTTTTTCAATTTACACACAAAAAGTGTATAAATTGATAAATTGTAAGTTTTATTTTAATAAAGATTCAGCAATACTTCTTGCTGCTTCACGACCATCAAACGCAGCCGTTACAACAAGGTCAGCACCACGAAAACAGTCACCACCAGCATAAATACCAGCAGTACTTATCTCAAAAGTCTCTTTATTTAAAACAATCCCACCCCAAGAGTTAGTCTCGATGCCATTCTCTGCTAAGAAAGAAGGAACAACAGGATCAAACCCTAGTGACATTATAACAGAGTTATTTTTACTATTCCCCTCTTTTACTAGCTTCTAATGAAGGTCTAGCACCTATGGGAATTATCATCCATATTTTTCGAACTTCACTTCTAAAATTATTCAAAATATCTTGTGCTATTTTACTTCCTGTCTTCTCTACAAAGTCTTTAAGAAGATTTTTAAGCTCAAACATGTCTGCATCAAACTCATCATTATCAATTCTGATTGCTTCTACAAGCTCTGTATTGATCTTTTCGTAAAATGTTCTATCTTCATCATAAACAAATGCTTTACCACCTGTCATACCAGCACCAAAGTTAACACCTGTTTTACCAAGTATTACCACTGTTCCACCTGTCATGTATTCACATGGATGATCTCCAGTACCCTCAACAATAGTTGTAGCACCAGAGTTTCTTACAGCAAATCTCTCACCAACTTGACCATTAATGTAAAGAGAACCACCAGTTGCACCGTAAAGACAAGTATTTCCACCAAGTGCAAAATTTTGCCCGCTATTTTTTGCAGTAATTACAATGTTTCCACCATTCATACCTTTACCAATATAGTCATTACCCGCACCATCTATGTTGATGTTGATTCCCTTAGTCATAAACGCACCAAGCGATTGTCCTGCTACACCTTTCATGTTTAATGTAATTGTGTTCTCAGGTAATCCATCATTTCCATATCTAGAAGCAATCTCACCAGAGATTCTTGTAGCAAAACTTCTATTTAAGTTAGAAATATTTCTTTCTAATACAATTGGTTTTTCTGGATTCTCAATGGTAGGAAGTAACTCTTTAATAAGCTCCTTTTCATACTCATTTTGATCATACAGTTCATTTGATGTTACTTGACAAGTATTTACACCCTCTATTCTATAAATCAATGATTCAAAGTCAAATTTTTGTGCGAACTCATCATCAATCACTTTTAGAAGGTTATCTTGACCGACAATTTCTTCTAAAGTTTTATATCCCAGTGATGCAAGAATCTCTCTCACATCTTCGGCTAAGAGTGTAAAGTAGTTAATAACCTTATCTACGTTACCTTGGAATTTTGCTCTTAATTTTTCATCTTGAGTAGCAACACCAACAGCACATGTATTCATGTGACAAACTCTCAGCATGATACATCCAACTATTACAAGTGCACCTGTAC
>JALSMC010000285.1 GCA_026987995.1 Sulfurimonas sp.
ACTTTTTCCTAAAGGCTGATGAATACGTCTACGGATAGACTCATTAGATATGTAAGTAGGATTGTCAATTTCTATCTTATCTATTATAGGGGCTTGAAATTTATGCTTCATTCTATGTTTTTGTGTGTATTTTGCATATTCTTCTTCACTTAGACTTAAAGGTTTTAAACTTGCTTTTTGCTTTTGAGCTTCTTCTACACCGCGTTTAATTATCTTTGTATATTTATCTGCATCAAGTCCTGAAAAACCATCTAAATTTGGAGTAATTAATATATCTGCATCTGTTAATTTAATTATCGATTCATTTGCATTTTTTCTCATTAAAATATTTACTAGTTGTCCCATAACAACGAAGTAAGAGTTTACATCCAGTTCATCAGAAAAATTTTCACTTACATCAACTGCTATGATAATATCTGCACCCATATCTCGTGCTATTTGAATTGGGAAGTTATCACTCACCCCTCCATCAACTAAATCTATTCCATTAATATTTATAGGCTGAAAACCACCAGGAATAGAGCTTGAAGCATATATAGCCCGAGCTAAATTTCCTGACTTTAAAACAACTGCATCACCATTCTTTATATTTGTTGCTACAGCTCTAAAAGGTATACTTAATGTATCAAAATCATTAATATCTTGAACATGCTGAGTTAGTTCTTCAAATTTTAAAAGCATAGGTTGGCGTTTGAGTACCCCTGTTGGAAGGACTAGTTTACTATTTGCATTTACTCCTAGTCCTAAGCGCCCTTGGTAGATATAGTCGCGTTCTTTTCTTCGCATAGGCATATCTTGTCTATTATGGTCTGTACGTATATATTTTTTCCAGTCTGTTGTAGTTAACATCGTTTCTATCTCTTGAGGTGTCTTACCACTAGCATAAAGCCCACCAACAAAAGACCCCATACTTGTTCCCACTATCATATCAATAGGAATATGATTTTTTTCTAACTCTTTTAAAATCCCTACATGTGCACCACCACGAGCACCACCACCTGAAAGTACAAGTGCTATTTTAGGTCTATCTTGGGCATAGACTATCGAGCTAAAAAGAGCGACTCCAAGTAAAAAAAGCTTCATACTATTCCTTATACTATCTCGTAAGCGAGTACTAACACACTGAGCCATATCAAAGTTGTCACTACCAGAGAGAGTAAAACTATGGTAGCACCAACATCTTTTGCCTGCTTTGCAAGTATGTGATAGTCCTGTGTTACAAGATCTACCACTCGCTCTATCGCAGAGTTTATCACTTCAGCAAATACAGGAATAAAAAGAGATATGAAAAGAATGGCTGAGTAGCCAAACTCGATGGGTAAGTTCCATGCAATGGTTCCCATCACAAAAAGCATAAGTAACTGCCACTTAAAAGAGGTTTCATTTTTAACTATGTCTATAAAACCCTCTACTGCATAACCACCATTTCTAAAAAGGTTGTGCTTTGGTTTATTTAGTTTCATATTTGTCCTTCATTTTTTGTATGACTTCTTGTACTTGTGAAGCAGATGTTTGTGCCATAAGTGGTGTCCCAAAATATACATTAATAATTCGACGCTGCCAAAAATACTTTTTCTTGGCGTTTTTATAACGAGAAAATAGACTTCCAAAAACACCATCAATAAAGACAGGAATAATATATCCTTCATAGTCATCTCTTATAAACTCATACCCTCGATGAAATTTGGAAAGTTTTCCATCCTTACTGATTTTTCCTTCTGGAAATATTGCTACAAGCTTACCACTTTTAAGTCTATTGTGTGCCTCGTTAAAAGCATCTTTACTTGCTTTACTTGAGATAGGAATTGCTTCTCCTTTTTTAAAAACGGCATGAAAAACAGGCCAGTTGTATATATCTTTTTCCATCATGTAGTTTAAGTAGCGGTTAAATGGTAACTGTAAGATAATCCAATCTAACCAACTGACATGGTTTGAAAGTAAAAGTGCGGCACCCTCTTTTGGTACATTTTCTAAACCATGGTAGATATACTTATGTCGTAAAGAACCAAGAATGAGCATTTTTGCCCAAAATGTATCTACAAAGTAATGTTTCAGTGTTATAAAACTCAAGTAAACACCAACTGCACCCATAAGGTAAAAAAGAATCTCTGTATCCATTCCTTTATAAGCGAAAACTGTCGTAAGCATTAAAAATGTAAACATAAAAATATTTTGTATAAAGTTGTTTCCAGCTAAAATAATCCCTAAATGAACACGAGAAGAAAGTAGTTGGATTCTAGCATTTAATGGCACCATAATAAAACCAGAAAAGAGACCAAAAAGCATAAATAGCAGTGCCATTAAAGCCATAGAGTGAACAAAAGGTACAAGAAAAACCACCATTGTTATACCACTCGCGCCCAAACCTACTAGTCCTAAGTTCACATAGTACTTTGAGTATTTTGAAGCCAAAATAGAACCAACAACTATACCTATACCCGCTAGTGCCATTACACCTTGAATATAGATAGTATTTGTAACCCCTAAATTACTTTTAGCATACTCTCCAAAAATTGCTAAAACAACTTGAGAAATAGACCAAAAAAGGCTGAGTGCAATAATAGCATCAAAAATTTCTCGTTTTCTTGTGATAACTTTCATATTTTTTCTAAGATATGCACCACGAAGATAACGTGCAAATTTAAACTTTCGTGGACTAGTCTCTTTCATTTTGTTTGGTAATCTCGAGGCAAAAAACCACTCTATTACAGAGCTAAAAACGAGTAGCCATCCTAGAGGAGCTATCGCCTTAAGTATCTCACTCTCATCTACTAATGATTCACTATACCTACCTTCAAATAAGAGTGTATAAAAAATGATTCCACCAAGGATTGCTACTGTAGTTGTTGCCTGAATAGCAGCATTTCCTGAACTTATGTACTTTTCACCAACAAGTTCTTTGATATATCCATACTTTGCAGGTCCATATATAGCACTTTGTAGGGCAAGTAAAAATGTCATACTAAACGCCAGTACAAAAAGACCATGGTAATAAGAGTATGTAATGCCTAATGTGATAAATACAGCTAATATAGAAGAGTACTCCATAATCTTGTTTTTAGGAAATTTATCGGCTAAAAATCCAGAAGGAGAAAAAAGTAATATAAAAGGTAAAAGTATAAGGGCATTAACAACAGCAGTAAGTACTACTAGCATATCTCCATCATATACTTTAAAAATTGTATTTTGAATGATGATTTTATGACCTAAGTCTGTAAAAGCATTTAAAAAAATAACTATTATATAGTTTACAATACCAACTATTTTATACATACTATACTTTGTTTTGCTCTACTAAAGTAGTACTCCAGCCCTCATAATACCCTTGATATTTCTTAATCTCTACAAAAAGTTTATCTATCTCCGCTTTCAGTGTTTGGCTACGAACATCATGCTCTTTAACAAGAGCTATCCCATGCTCAAACTCTTCACTACTTATCTCATCTTTTAGTTTGTAACCTTCTATATTTAGTGTATTTAAAAATCTATTTTTTTGTGTTGGAAGTTCAAAAGAGATATAATGTTCTACACTGCGAACTGTAGAGAGATCATCCTCTTCTTCACTCAACATAAAGATGATTTTCTCACTTTGGATATGGCACTGCTCTAGTTCTGTTGGCATTAGATTTTTATGATGGAAGTCCCACTTTGTATCTCTAACAACACTACTCTCATAAACATAATTACTCTCTTTGAGTATATGCTGTGCTATAGTATCTAACTCTTTAGAATCTTTAGCATAAAAGTAAAGTTCACTCCAAGCATCTACATTACGAGTAGCTACATACTTTGCTTTTTCTTGGTGTTCTAAGGCAATAATTAGAGACTCTTTTGTCTCTAAAAATTCTTCAAAACCGTTCAGACTTTCATCTAAACCATCAAATTTTATAAAAACACTAAAGAGCCAAGGGTTATTACTGCTAAAGCCAAAAGCATTTAAATCAATCTCTATATGAATCGTGTTGTTATCTTCTAATCGTGTAAAATATTCTCTCATTATCTCTCTATTGTACTAATTTTTATTATATTATATCAAATAATACTGTGAATACTCAAATACGGTAAAAATTAAAATTATATTAATCTTTATAAGACTATAATCATTCTAAATAATAGCATTTATATGGAGAATCAATTGTTTAAAAAGATACTTATTGTTGATAATGACATTCAGTTTAACACTACCCTCAAAGAAAAGTTAGAACATTCACATCAAGTAAATGTAACATCCATTAAAGACTTAGATGCAAATATAGAAAATCTACTAGAGTATGAGTTATATATCGTCCGTTTAGATGATACAACTGATGACATCATCAAAGAACTTACAAATAAAGACAAGTTTGTTATACTCGTTACCCAGTTTGATAACAAAGAGATAAGAGAAAAGATTCTCGCTTACCATGTATCTGACTATGTTGTGACTAATTCCCCCTCATCAGTAGATTTTGTATACAAAATAGTTCAAAGAATTCAATCTAATGCACAAAAAACTATTTTAACAGTAGATGACTCTAAGTTAGTACTTACACAAATGGCTATTCTTCTAAGTTCTCAAAATATTCACTATGTTCAGTGCAGTAATGGTGAAGAGGCTTGGCAGTACTTACAAAGTACGAACTCTAAAAAGATAGACTTAGTCATCACTGATTATGAAATGCCTATTATGAATGGTTATGACCTTGTAAAGAACATTCGTACAAGATTCTCTTTTGAAGAGTTGCCTGTACTTGTAGTTTCTGGGAGTGAAGACACTTTTATGATAAGTAGATTTTTAAAAGTTGGTGCGAACGACTACATCACTAAACCTTTTATAAATGAAGAGTTTATGGGTCGTATAAATAATGCACTTTTAATCACAGAGATGTTCAACAAAATCAAAAGTATGGCGATGACAGATCACCTTACAGGTATTCACAACCGTGTTTACTTCTATGAGGCTGGTGTAAAGATACTTGAAAATGCCAATAGAGCAAAGCAAGAATCAGCTATTGCCATGATAGATATAGATAACTTCAAAAGTGTAAATGATACATATGGACATGAAGCCGGCGACAAAGCACTTATTCATGTAGCAAACACTATAAAAAGAGCACTTCGTCGCTCAGATGTACTCGTTCGTTTTGGTGGAGAAGAGTTTGTCATATTATTACCAAACTGTCCACATAAGCAAGCACTTCAAGTAATGCAAAAAGTATGTGACATGGTTGCTAAATCTCCATGTCACATAGACAATGATACAGATTTAAGAATCACTATCTCAATTGGTGTTACATCCATCATAAAAGATGTAGATGAAATGCTAGAAACTGCTGATAAATACATGTACGAAGCAAAACAAAGCGGGAAAAACAGAGTAGTTTCACAAGACAAGCTTTAAAAAAGATTGAACTACTCTCCTCCCGCAGGACTCCTCAAAGCAAATTTCCAAATTTGTTGATAATAATTCTCATAACTATTGACATTCATTAACTTTTTGTTTATAATTCCGCTATAACTTGATTATGATAATAAATATCATAACTAAAAACAAATAGGAAATAAAATGAAAAACACAAAATTATCTTTAGTATTAGCAAGTATGCTAGCACTCAGTACTTCATCTTTTGCAGATGATGCATCAGATATTGCAGAGCTTAAACAACAAGTTAAAGAGCTTCAAGAGATGGGTCAAACACTTATTGATGAGACAAGTGATCTTAAAACTGGTTTTAATTATACGAAAGTAGACCCAAATCAATCACATGCAGGACTTGGACCAGCAGCTTCAAAAATATACTTTTCTAAATCACCACTTAGTATTGGTGGATATGGTCAGATGTACTACTCTACTACAACAGATGAAGGTACAGATGCTATCTCTTCAGAGACACAAGTAAAAAGATTTGTTACATTTTTTGGTTATAAACTTTCTGACTCTATCATTATGAATACTGAAGTTGAGTATGAGGGTGGTGGTACGAGAGTAAACGGAACTGGTGATGCTGTAGTTTTAGAGTTCTTTTATCTAGATTTTCTTATAAATGAACATTTTAATCTTAGAGCTGGTAACTACCTCGTACCTATGGGTTATGTAAATCAACAACATGAACCAACAATTCTTAAAACAACACAACGTCCAAAGACTTCTCGTTTTATTATTCCATCTACATGGGGTGAAACTGGTTTATTAGCTTTTGGTTATATTAATGAAGACATTTCATACAAATTAGGTTTTTTAACTGCTCTACAACCTGATGATTCTGTAGATACTAATAATACTACTTTTACCAGTGATAAATGGCTAAGGAATGGTCGTGGTGGAAGTTATAAGATTGAGAATCCTCGTAGTGCTGGTGTAGCGAGAATTGATTACACTGGTTTAGATGGTCTTTCTATAGGAGCTGGTGTATATGTTGATGAAAGTATTTTAATGACAGATATACATGGTGAATATAAACTTGATGCTCTTAGACTGTATGGTGCATATGGAAAGGTGAGTCGTTCGGGTACTCTTGCTAACTCTACACAGGTGACTGAATCTTTTGGTGGATTTTTAAATGCTAGCTATGATTTTTCATCATTACTTGGACAAGAAGAAGAAATTTCTCTTTTTACACAGTATGAAAAGTATAATCCACAAGCTCAACGTGCTGATGGTACACAGGGTGATGATACAAGAGATGTTACATTCGGTATAAACTACTTTCCAATTGAGCAAGTTGTCCTTAAAGCTGACTATGTTCTTTCAAAGAAAGGAGATACTAATCTCAACATAGCTAGTGTTTCTCTTGGTTTTATTTTCTAACCATTATATATTCTCTCATGTTGTGGAATTTTGCTATAATTCCACAACTAATTTAAAGATTTTAAAATGCAAAAAATATTACTGACCCTTATCTTTCTACTTTTTCACTCCCTTCATGCGGAAGTCCTTATTTCTCCTTTGGATGCTATGCATGAACATTTCGGTGAAACAGCAACTATTAGTAAAAAAAATATTTTACTTTCAAATGCAAAGTTTAAACATATTCAAGCAGCTGCAAAAGCAAAACTTAATACAAAAATATACCGAATATATACAGCTAAAGAGGGCGAAAAAGTATTAGGTTATGGAGTTTTAATC
>JALSMC010000286.1 GCA_026987995.1 Sulfurimonas sp.
TTTTTAATGATTTTATTTTTTACTCGTAGGTATTTAAACCCACCATAGAGTAACTTCATGAGTCCTATCTGTCTAATAGCAATGATATGGGCTATGAGTTGTAAAACACCACCTATAACAACACCATAACTTAGATAGTAAACTATTTCTGCATTAGTTTTGTCTTGGCTTAGGTATAGAGCTGCTATAAGGGAGAAGTTGAGTAGGGCTGTACTAAATGCCGTTGTAGCAAAATGATGTTTATACTGTAGCATCCCACTTAAAAATGTCATAGCAAAAACAAGAGGAAGGTACCAGAAGTTTATCGCTACATAAGGAGAGGCAATTTCTATAACTTGGGGAGTAAAACCGACTGCGATTGCTTTTGTGAAGAGTTGAGGGATTAAGTTTACGACTAAAGTGATAAGTAGGATGATAGAGAGAAAAACTAAAAAGATATTTGCTGAAAAAACAGCCTTATGTTTAGTCCTAGCAAACGCGGGGATAAAGACCTGTGTAAATGCACCCTCAGCAAAAATACGACGAAAGAGGTTGGGAAGTTTAAACGCGATGAAAAATATATCACTGTAAATGTTGGCACCTAGAGCTGAAGCCGTGAGTAAATCTCTTATAAATCCTAAAATTCTTGAGATTAAAATGCCGAAACTGTTGGTAAATATTGCTTTAAACATGGGCTTCTTTGTATATATTTGATAATTTATACACAATTTTAACTAATTTTTGGTTAAAATGTATTCAAATAAAAATAAAATTCATTTTGGATAGAGAAACAGATGGCATTATTCGGCTCAAAAGAGAAAAAGCAAACAACTAAATCAATAAGACCAACCGTTGTTCGTACCCAAAATGTTGCAAAAGAGCTACAGGCTATAGCTAAAAGCTATGAAGTTCGTATCGATACCCTTGATTTTAATATTTTAGAAGTTCAAACATATACACATATGAATGATGGAAGTAAAGAGACAGAGTGGGAAATAGTACGAAATGAAGACCTTTATGAGATTGATGATAACACAGCACTTCTAAACCCTCACTTTCAAATCAAGCAGACTTATGAGATAGAAATCTTTTCAATATCCTCAGAAACTCCTAACCCTTGTCCTAACATGAAGTTAGCAGTAGGTGCAAATGCGAGTAAGTGTAAAGTATACTTGAGCATACTTGATGGTTCGTATGTTAAAAAAAGTGCTACCTTAGAAGAAGACCTGCTTAACATTATAAATAAGAAAAAAATTAGAGCAGGAATCCTTATAAATATTTTTGATGAGATGGTAAGTGATGTTGTTTCAAAAATATCAGCTCAGGCACGGGTTTTAGGTAAAGTAGAGTTTAAAGAAGGAAAAGTAATTCTTATTGCTGAGGGCTTTGAACCAACTGCAACTACAAATGATAAGTTGATTTTGCATTATGAAGAGAGTAGTGAAAAAGATGAAAATCAAAAAGTAGACTATGCTTCTCGTGGTTTTATACAGAGTGTTAAAAAAGATGAACTTCTTATAGAGTACATCAAACCTAGACCTGGTACTCCAGGGCGTAACTGTCGTGGAGAATTTTTAAAACCGACAGAACCTATAACTGCACATGAGGTCACTTTTAACATAGACTCGACTATCAAAGAGATAGTCAAAGAAGAAGTAGTAGAATATCGTGCAAATGAAAATGGTTATATCGCTTTTGAAGATAACACCTACACTATCAAAACTGATATGGATGTGGGCGAGATTAGTTTTAAAACTACAGGTTCCATAAACAGTGGTGTTGATTCAGATGTTAGTCTTAGTGTGAGCGAAACTGACTTGGAAAAAGATGCTATTGGTACTGGTATGAGTGTAGAAGTAACTGAGATAGATATAGAGGGTAATGTTGGTTCAAATGCTAAAGTTGTAGCCTTAAGAGCAACTGTTGGTGGACAAACACATAAAACAGCTATTGTTAAAGCAGATGACCTAGATATAAATATTCATAAGGGTAAGGCTTTTGGTAAAAAAGTGAAAATAACACGACTTGAGCATGGCGAAGTTGATGCTGATGTTGTTGAGGTAACACAAGCTTTAGGCGGAAATATAAAAGCAAAAGAGATAACAATAGACATATGTGCATCACATATACGTGCGACTGCATCTAAGTTTATAGAGATTAAAAAACTTCAAGGAAGTGAAAATACTTTTATAATAGACCCCGTATTAAAAAAAGGTGAAGTTGATGGACTACATGATAATCAAGAAACTATTAAGAACATTGAAGACTCTGTCAAAGAGATAGAAAAAGAGATAGAGAAGTATAAGCAGCTTATTGTTGATGGAACACCTGCATTTAACAAGATTAAAAAGCACCTAATTCATTACAAAAAAAATGGTGTAAAACTACCTGCTTCTTTTGTTCAAAAGTACAAGCAGTTTATTGCAATGGAAGCACATTTAAAAGAATTACAAAGCGAGTATGAAGTAAAAAGTGATCAACTTAATTTGCAAACAACAAGAACAGTCTCTTTTCAAGACAATATTATGGATGCTCGTGTTATAAATAGAGATAGATGGGTCGGTTATAATGAGATAAAATTTAAACTTGTTGATCCTCCTATTGAACTAGTGCATAAACCTGCAGAAGGTTCATCAGACAAAATATTTGGACTTGTTGAGGTTGGTGATGGTGAATACGAGATACAGGCAGTGAGCGAATGATAGTAGGTATAAAAGGTAATATAGTTTATAAAGAACCAACATTTGTGCATGTTGATGTCGCTGGAATAGTATATGAGGTGTTTATCTCTTTGCAAACATTTTCAGCCTTGGGTAAAGAAGATACATCTCTGTTTACTTCGCAGATAATTCGTGAAGATGCTTCACTTTTGTTTGGGTTTATGGATATGAATGAAAAAAAGATGTTTACAAGACTCATCAAGATAAATGGAGTAGGACCTAAAGTAGCAATGGCAATCTGTTCTACTTACACACCTTCTCAGTTTGCAACAGTCATAAATAACAAAGACTTAAATGGTGTAAAAAAAGTACCAGGTATAGGTCCTAAAGGGGCAGGGCGTATTTTAGTGGAGCTTGCTGGATTTGACACAGAGCTTATCAGTTCAGGAGATGGAACACCTTCATCTTCATTGGCTTTTTCTCAAGCGACAGAAGCACTAGAATCATTAGGCTTTAAAAAAGATAAAATATCTAAAGCACTCACAGCATGTGAGGGTGAAGATACCGCATCACTTGTTAAGGGTGCACTAAAATTATTACAGACAGTTTAGCAAAAGGAAATATATATTGAAATTAACGATTTTATTTGGTGGGGCGAGTTTTGAGCATGAGATTAGCATCGTAAGTGCTATTACTGTTAAGCAGAAGTTAGAAAAATTTGATTTAAGTTTTATATTTTGTGATGGAGATCATAAATTTTATTTGATAGATTCAAAGAAGATGAAGGCTACTACTTTTAGCCGTGGTGAACATAAAAAAATGCCAGAACTAACACTAACAAATGGTGGCTTTATTCAAAAGTCTCTTTTTGGTTCTACTAAGCATATAAGCCCTGTTCTTAACCTCATTCATGGTGGAGATGGAGAGGATGGTAGTATCGCTTCACTTTTAGACTTTTTTGATATTCGCTTTATCGGTCCAAGAAAAGAAGCTTGTACTTTTTCTTATGATAAACGCTACACAAAGTATTTGTGTGATGCTATAGGTGTTAAGTCAGTTGCCTATGAAGTTTTTACAAAAAATGAAGCAAAAAATTTAAACCTAAGTATGCCAGTTATAGTAAAACCAGCAACTTTAGGGAGCTCTATAGGTGTTAGCATAGTAAAAGATGAGTCAGAGTTTGACTATGCCCTTGACACTGCGTTTGAGTACGATGATGCAGTTTTAGTTGAGCCTTTTATAGAAGGCGTAAAAGAGTATAACCTTGCTGGATACATGGCAGATGGAAAGATACACTTTTCTATAGTAGAAGAGCCTCAAAAAGAAGAGTTTTTAGACTTTGAAAAAAAGTATATGGATTTTTCACGTTCAGAGCAGGTGAGTCGTGCTGATATAGACGAAGAACTTGTCAATAAACTAAAATCGAGTTTTGAGAAAGTATATCGTGGCATGTTTGAAGGTGCACTTATCCGTTGTGACTTTTTTGTTGTAAATTCAGATGTACTTTTAAATGAGATAAACCCAATTCCTGGTTCTATGGCTAACTACCTTTTTGAAGATTTTGAGCAAGTTATAGTGGACTTATCAAGTGCTTTACCTGAGCCAAAACGAGTGAAAGTCTCTTATGATTATATTCACTCTATCTCTAGTGCTAAGGGCAAGTAATGGCGGTTAAGTCTATTCAGCATATGCAGCATACCTTTAATATAAGTTATGAGATACTTAATCCTGATGCAAAAGTTGACTTAATCATTCTTCATGGCTGGGGAAGTAATAAAAACATTATGAAAAATGCTTTTGCTCCTTTTATGGACAGTTTCCGTCATATTTACATAGATTTACCAGGTTTTGGAAAATCTACATGTCCTATTGCATTAAAAACTTCAGATGTAGCTCGAATAGTGGAATTAGTTATGATTCATATTAATGCAAGTAAAGAGATTATACTTGGACACTCTTTTGGTGGAAAAGTAGCACTCTTGCTAAACCCTAAAGTACTTGTTTTAGTGGCAAGTGCAGGTATAAAAAGAGCAAAACCTTTAGATGTAAAACTTAAAATAGCAACTACAAAACTGTTAAATTCTCTTGGACTTAAAAAATTTCGTTCACTTTTTGTGGCAAGTGATGCAAAAGATTTGAGTAGACCAATGTACGATACTTTTAAAAATGTAGTAGATGAAGATTTTGCACAAGATTTTGCAGAGTATGAGGGTAAAGCACTTTTGTGTTGGGGTGAAGATGATACTGCGACACCATTAAGTTCAGCACAAAAGATAAAAGAACTCATAAAAGACTCTAAGTTACAAGTATACAAAGGCGATCACTTCTTTTTTACTAAAGAGGCTGGGGATATAGCCGTTAGAGTAGAAGAAACATTTTTAGCATCGGTTGGTCACTAAATATCAATAAAACTAAGAAAAATATTTCTAAATTTGAGTATAATAGAGTTAAGAGGAGAATTACATGCAAACCATGATACTTGAAATACCAGATAATAAAATAGACATAATGTTAAATATTGTCAAGAGTTTAAAAGATGATATAGTAAATAAGTTTGAAGTAAAAGATACAAACCTTGTTAATGATTCATACTTCTATGAAAGAAAAGAGCATGTTTCTCAAACTATTGATGACATTGAAAGTGGAAAGATAAAAATGCATGCTAGTGAAGAGTTTGAAGATGAGATGGACTTGTTTGTCGCTGATTTGACCAAAAAATATGCTAATTAAAAAATCAGACCAGTACAAAGAACAACTAAAGGTCATACTTGAATTTATCGCTAAAGATAAACTCTCCGCAATGCTGAAGTTTAGAAAAGATTTAAATATTCAAATTAACAACATCATAATCATGCCACATAAACACAGAAAATCAATCTATCATAGTGACGAAAATGTAAGAGATATGATTTATAAAGGGCATACAATTATTTATAAAATATATGAGAATCATATAAATATTGTCGAAATATTTAATCAGAATTTACCTGTGGGAAAAGGAAAATAATTTGAAACTAAAAACTGTCATAGTAGTCTTAGGACTCTTGCTCTTTAGTGCTTGTGGGGGAGAGGTGAAGCCTGTAAGTGTTGATACATCAAAAGATACTTTGGTTTGGGCTAGTGAGGATAGTGTAGTTATTTCAAAAAATGAGTATGATGAAGCTATTTTTGAATATCTAAAGCAAAAATATCCAAAAAAAGCAAAAGAGATTCAAAGACAAAGACAAAAAGAGATTCAAAGACAAAGACAAAAAGAGATTAAAAGACAAAAAGAGATTCAAAGACAAAAAGAGATTCAAAGACAAAAAGAGATTCGAGAGAAAACAATAAAAATAAATGGTTTGATGTGGCAAGATAATAAGGCTTCAAAAACTATTAATAAAAATTGGTCTGATGCCAAAAGATATTGTAGGGAACTCTCTTTAGTAGGTTATAGTGATTGGAGATTAGCGAGTAAATCTGAATTGATTAGTTTATATAAAAACAAGGATAAGCTAAGAAATTTTAGCTCTAACCGTTATTGGTCATCTACGACTAATAACAGTTTTGGGGGCAATAATGCTTGGCTTGTGTACTTCAGTGATGGCTCTGTGTACTACCGCTATAAGTACTATGGCAGTTATGCTCGGTGTGTTAGAGATGGACAGTGATTTGATTTTTGATATTAAGGAATAAATATGCTAATAATAAAACTACTAATCTTTATTTTACTATTCAGTCTTGTAAGTAGTGCTAAAACTTTTGAACTGAGTGATTTAGAGAAAGTGACAGCTTTGACAAACTACTTTGCTGAAAAAGCTCTTTATGTAGAAAAACCAAATTTTCCAAGTAAGGTGTTAAAACCTATTGTCCCAAAGGCTAAAAAGCTTGTAAAAGGTAAGTACGAAAAAACTACAATATTTAATGCTCGTGTGGCCAAAGAAAAGATGAAGCGCCAAAAACTTATAAAGTTACTTGAATTTGAATATTATAAGAATGCTAAAAAATATAATATTGAAGTAAAAAGATTAACAGATGCATATAATAACAAAGTATCTAAAAAAAGAAAACATATAAAATCCAGCACACTCAATGCAATGCAAAAAGCATATAGTATTGTTTATGGTAGACCTTATCTAGAGAATAGTCTGAAGTATGATGCAGATAGTGAAATGTTTTATGGGGCTATTAAGTCTAGTAAGGGGAGTTTTCAAGAAAAAATCTCTTTTCATATTCCCATAGATAAAGCAGAAGAGTTTGAAAAAAATCTAAAAAGTGTTAAACCAAAGCTAGAGTTTAAGTATGTCAACTCTAAACTTATTTTGAGTAAAATCACTTTAGATTCAGAGTTTAAAATTTATGTAGCAATGTTAAATGAGAGTAACTATAAACCTAAAGAGATAAGTGTAGCAATAAACAACGGCTCTTTAAACCTACCA
>JALSMC010000287.1 GCA_026987995.1 Sulfurimonas sp.
AACACACATTATACATAAAACAACCAAATATGAATAAATAACTAACACCTAAAATGCGTGTTAATTATCAAAATATCATGTATTGAAGTAAGTTAAAGAAAAAAAGTGTAGTTTTCTTAAGAATTTGATGTGTGTTATGTAAGGAAATCGTCGATAACTGAACACTTTATATGTTATTTGTCATATTTACGACATAACACATAAAGTGTAGCTTAAGTGCTTAGGACTTTAAAGAAGAGAGTTGTTCTAGTACTTTTACTTGTTTGGCTTGTGCATCACTAAGTAGCGTTCTGTTTTTAGCGAGTACATCCTCAGGAGCATTTGCTACGAAACGTTCGTTGTTTAACATACCGTTTAATTTATCTATCTCTTTTTGTAGTTTTTCATCTTGTTTTGATAACTTTGCGATGATAGAACTAAGGTCGATGGAGTCAGTTGGGATGAAAGTCTCACATTTGTCTGAGATGTCACTGACTGCGTTTGCTATCTTAGTCTCTGTAAACTCTACATCAGTAACTTTTGCTAACTTCACGATGAAAGGAAGCATCATCTCTTTGTCCGCATCAGATAAACCATCTATCTTAACAAATGCTTTTTCTATTTTTTGGTTTGCTAGATCTACAAGAACTTTTGCTCTACGGATAGAAACGATGGCATCCATTATTATCTCAAAAGTTGCTTCTTCTGGACGTTGCTTAGTTTTTGTTGGAAAACGCATAAGCATGATAGATTCACCATCTTCAAGAGTCGTTCCACTAAGTTCATGGTAAAGGTGCTCAGTGATAAACGGCATAAATGGATGTAGTAACTTCATCGCCTCTTTAAAGATAGCTCCAAGTTCTACTACTGAGTCTTTGTCTGCTTTACTTAGCTCTATACCCCAACCACAAAACTCGTTCCAAAGGAACTTGTACATTACAAGTGCTGCGTCATTGAACTTGTACTCATCTAAGTATGCACGTACCTCTTTTGTAGCGAAGTTTAAACGCGACATCATATACTTACCAAGAGGAGTTTCAACACAAAATCCACTCATATCAGGGAACACATCCACATTCATTTGAAGGTATTTTACTGCATTATAAAGCTTGTTTGTGAAGTTACGATTTAACTCCAACTTCTCATCACTCATACGGATATCACGACCTTGTGCGGCACTTATTGCAAGAGTGAAACGCAGGATATCTGCTGAGTACTTCTCTATAGTATCAAGTGGGTCAACAACATTTCCTTTTGATTTACTCATCTTATCGCCATTGGCATCACGAACTAGTGCATGGAGGTAGATGTGGTTAAATGGTAGTTTACCGTTAAAGTTCTCACCCATCATCATCATTCTAGCTACCCAAAAGAAAAGGATGTCAAAACCAGTGATAAGAAGAGTGTTTGGATAGAAATCTTTCATATCTTGTGACTCAAAAAGTTTCTCCATCTCAACATCGCCTTCTTGACCCCAACCGAGAGTTGAAAAAGGCCAAAGTGCAGAAGAGAACCAAGTATCTAAAACATCAGGGTCTTGTGTTACATTTTTGCATGCACATTTTGGACAAGCCTCAGGAGACTCCTCTTGTGAAGCAAACTCATGTCCACAATCATCACAGTAAAATACAGGTATCTGATGTCCCCACCATAACTGACGAGATATACACCAGTCACGAAGTTCACCCATCCAAGAGTTGTAAGAGTTTATCCAGTGAGGAGGGAAGAATTTTGCTTCGCCTGCGTTTGTTTTTTCTATAGACTTGTCAGCTACCTCTTTACGTAAAAACCACTGTCTTGAGATATAAGGCTCAACGATGTTTTTACATCTATAACAGTGTCCTACTTGATGTTTGTGGTCTTCTATCTTTACGATAAATCCCTCTTCATCAAGGCGTTTAACGATTACTTCACGAGCTTCAAGTCTGTCTAGACCTTTAAACTCTTCTGCATAATCATTAAGGATTCCTTTTTCATCAAAAACCGTGATAAACTCTAGGTTATGGCGTTTACCGACTTCATAATCGTTTTGATCGTGTGCAGGAGTTACTTTTACGACACCCGTTCCAAACTCCATATCAACATGAGTATCAGCGATGATAGCTACTTCACGAGAAAGAAGTGGAAGTTTTATCTTTTTGCCTATGAGGTCTTTGTAACGCTCATCATCAGGATGAACCATAACGGCAGTATCACCGAAGTAAGTCTCAGGTCTTGTAGTCGCTACTTCAACCGAGCCACTTCCATCAGCAAATGGATAAGTGATGTGGTAAAACTTACCATCTGTATCTTCATGTTCTACTTCTATGTCTGAGAGCGCACCATCGTGAGTACACCAGTTTACCATGTAGTTTCCACGGATAATTAAGCCATCATTGTAGAGTTTTACAAACGACTCTTTTACAGACTTCTGTAGTCCAGCATCCATAGTAAAACGCTCTCTATCCCAAGCAGGACTTACACCCATATGGCGAAGCTGCTGCGTCATTATGCCAGCTGACTCTTCTTTCCAAGCCCAAACTCGCTCTAAAAACTTCTCACGACCGAGGGCTTCTTTAGTAGTTCCCTCTGCTAGGAGTTGTTTCTCTACTACATTTTGAGTAGCGATTCCCGCATGGTCTGTTCCTGGTTGCCAAAGAGTTTTGTAACCATCCATACGTTTGTATCTAGTGATGATATCTTGGAGTGTAAATGTAAGTGCATGACCGATGTGTAGGCGACCTGTTACATTTGGTGGTGGCATCATGATAGAGAAGTTTTTTCCCTCTTCTTGGATGCTTTTATTAGCATCTATCTCGAAGTACTTGCGTCCTTCCCAAATTTTATAGTATTTGTTTTCTGTTTCTTGAGGATTGTATTTGTTGTCTGACATAGAATCGCCTTAAAATTTATGATTTAAAATTGCGCGATTATAGCTAAATACTACTTAAAAAGTGATTCCAGTAATTCTTTGCTTTATAGTCAGTTTGTCTTCATACATATTTTTATCGGCTGCTTCGAGTACTGTATTGAGTTCATCGTTAGTTGTGAAGCTAGTTACACCTATTGAAAAGCTCGTACGAAAAAGTGAGTCTTGAGCTTTGAGCTTTTTCTTTAAAACATCTTCTCTAATGTCGGATAAAACTTGAAATGAAGCTGCTTCATCAATCTTACTAGGAAAGATAACAATAAACTCATCTCCACCATAACGGACAACATCAAAAGTACTTTTTTTGAGTATGTTAGCGATAAATATAAGTACCTTATCCCCGATAACATGTCCAAAAGTATCGTTAACAATTTTGAAGTAGTTTAAGTCAATCATCGCTAAAGTACCGGTATGTGTAAACTTTCCTGTTTGCGAATCTACAACATTATCATGTAACCACTTTCTATTGTACACATTTGTAAGTTCATCTTTATAAACAGCAGCTTTGAGTGCTTCTATCTCACTTCTAAGTGCTTTGGTCTCTTTGAGTACTTCATTTAAGGCTAATTCGTCTTTGTCTTGCATGGCAGTGAGAGCTTTTTGAGTACTCTCACTCAGGTGTTTAACATTTATAGAGGTTTTTTTTTGGATTTTAGTAAAACTAGAACATTGTTCATTCAATATATCGCTTGAAAGCTGCTCTTCATCTTCAACAACAGTATCGTAGTCGTGTGAAAATTGATTAAATATAGAAGAGTAAATAGATGGTGTAACAACCTTCATTCCATTAACAGAGGTCTTTGTTTCATCGGTAATAGTCTGTAGTATTCTGTCATCTTTATTCATAATTCAAAACCTTAATTCTAATGTATTGATTATATCATAGCAAAAGTAATTTTCGGTATAATCACAAACATTTTTGAGGAGAAGCATATGCCATTATCGCGTTTAAACGAACAGCAGTATGCAGCTGCGACTTCTTCATATGCCCAAAACCTTATCATAGCTTCTGCTGGAACTGGAAAAACTTCTACGATTGTTGGGCGTATCGGTCACCTAATAGGGCAGGGGATAAAACCTAATGAGATTCTTCTGCTTACCTTTACAAACAAAGCAGCCGCTGAAATGGTTGCTCGTGTTGGAGAGTACTTTGGTAAAAATGTAGCCTCAAACATAGATGCAGGTACTTTTCATGCAGTGAGTTACCGATGGTTAAAAAAGCATGATCAAAAAGTTGTACTCAAACAGCAACGCGAACTCAAAACACTCTTTCGTTCAGTTTTTGAAAAGCGTAACTTTATGAACATAGATGCCGAAGTAAACCCTTATGGTGGAAACCATCTCTATGACCTCTACTCTTTTTACCAAAACACAGAACTAGTAAACAACTTTGAAGACTGGGTAAAAGAGAAGTATGAAGAGCATGCACAGTTTGCTCTCATCTATGCTGATGTTGTAGATGAGTTTGAACAGCTCAAACGCGACTACGGTTTTGTAAACTTTAATGACTTGCTTTTAAACTTTCGTGAGATGTGCAAAACAAAAGACTTAGGCTATAAAGAGGTGCTTGTCGATGAGTACCAAGATACAAATGCCCTTCAAGGAACACTCATAGATGCTATGAAACCACCTTCACTCTTTTGTGTTGGGGATTATGACCAGAGTATTTATGCTTTTAATGGAGCAGACATTAGCATCATTGGCTCTTTTACTACAAAGTTTCCAGATGCTCATGTACATACTTTGACAAAAAACTATCGTTCATCTCGCCCCATACTCTCACTTGCAACAAAGGTGATAGAACATAACAAACGCATCTACCCAAAAGAGTTAGAAGTGACTCGCACACAAGATGCAAAAGCACCAAGTCTACTCGCGTTTGATGAGCTTTTTGATCAGTACCATGCAATTGCTGCAATGATACGAGATAGCCAAACGCCACGAGAAGAGATAGCGGTTATCTTTCGTAACAACTCTTCTGCTGATGGTATAGAAGTGGGATTAAGAGAACTTGACATCGCTTGTAAACGCAAAGGTGGCACTTCATTTTTTGATTCTCGTGAGATAAAAGCTATACTCGATTTATATACATTACTTGTAAATGAGTCGGATATGATGGCATTTATACATCTTTTTGAGTTTGCAAAGGGGATAGGTTCTGCTATGGCTAAAGAGCTCTACATTGCATTTAAAACTCTAGGTCATGGAAGTATGTTTTATGGTCTGTATGCTCCAGATGAGTCTATAAAAAACCCTTTTGAAAAGCGAAAACTCAACCACCAACTCGGTCTTTTTGATGATTTCTTAGAACTTGGAGCTGTTGGTAAGTATGCCAAGCTGGACTTCGAGCCAAAGTTTATGAAAAACCCTATACTAAAACACCCCAGACTGACAAAGGATTCTGCTACTTTTGTGCATAATTTTTACCTTCTTTTTCGTGACCTAAAGGGTGTGAAAAAGCCTTATACTGTAGTGGAAAAAATAGTAAAATCAGCCCTTTTTGGATACATCGCAGAGTCACTTGCAAGTAAACGAGCACAACTTAAAGATGGTAGCATAGATGAGAAGCAAAAGACAGAAGCACTCACTCGAATACAGAGAAAAAACCTGCTTTTACTTGAGCTCACAAAACCATACAAAGAGCATGAACGCTTTTTAAACGCGATGATTTTAGGTTCTTCTGACTTAACACAAGGTGAGGGTGTAAACCTACTTAGCGTTCACGGAAGTAAGGGTTTAGAATATAAAGAAGTGTATGTAGTAGACTTGATGGATGGGCGTTTTCCAAACCGAAAACTTATGCAAAGAGGGGGTTCTTTAGATGAAGAACGACGTCTCTTTTATGTCTCAGTTACAAGGGCAAAAGACATACTTTATCTCTCATATGCGAAGTACGACAAGGTTAAAAAACAAAACTTTGTTGCAAGTCAGTTTTTATACGAAGCGGGACTTGTGCCTAAAGATGAAGCATATAGAAAGATGGCAATGCAGGAAGAAGATAAAGAAGATTAGCGGTGTGCTATAATACGACTTTAAAATAACAAGGAAAATTATGAATAAAAAAATGGCAATAACACTAGCGATACTGACAGTAATAACTCTAATATTTGGAGCATATGTAGTAAACCTTGCTTCTAAACGCGAAAGCAACACTACAACTCTTCCAATCATGACAAGTAAACTTGTAAAAATTGATGGCATGACATGTGAGTCTTGTGAGCAAGCTCTTGGTAAAGCTGCAAAGAAGATAAAAGGTGTAGAGAGTATCACTGCATCTGCTAAAGATGGAAATGCTGTTGTAAAGTATGACCTTGTTAAGACAGATATAGATACTGTTATGAAAGAGATTCGTAAAACTGGTTACAGACCTATTTCTTATGAAGAGTATAATGAAAAGGCTGTTAAAAAAGAGTCTAAGAGTACTAAAGAGTCAAACACTACTATGAAGTGTGGTGCAGGGAAGTGTGGCACTACACACTAGCCCTCACTTCTCATCTTTCGTACCTCTAAAAAGTAACTATGCCCTAAGTAGATGATGTAAAATACTGAAGCAAAAAACACTACAAAAGGGATGAGAGAAATTAGATACAGCCCAAGTGTCTTTAAACGCAGAGTCGTCGCATGAAAGAACTTTATCTTCATGTCCTCTTCCCTTGTACAGATAGTAGACCCCACATCGTATGTCATCATTTTATGAAAAAAGTAATATAGCGGTAGATTAAACGCGACTATATTTACAAGTGGGATGAAGTAGAGCGGTATGAAGACGATAAACATGATAATCATAGCTAATGCCCATCTAATAGCAAGATAGAGTGCCTCAGCTATATTTGAATGCCCAATCATCTCCACATCACTATAGTGTCTTCTTTGAATCTCTCGTAAAATCATAGGTGTTAAAAAACCAACGATGATAAGTGCTACAAAAATAGAAAGATAGAGTGTTAAAAAACTACCGATAGTATAAACCAAGAAAGTAGCAATCCATGAAGTGATAGCACTACTCATAAGCCATCTTATAAGTGCTGTGCCTTCTAGTGTTGCTTCAAAACTATCGGTATGTGGTACACCATTTTGTATAGTAGTTGTAGTAGAACTCACATCCATACTTCCAAGAGAATCAAGCCCAATTCCAGCCACAACAAAGAATAAAAT